>CAZZFC010000077.1:0-5287 GCA_964653325.1 uncultured Candidatus Saccharibacteria bacterium
CTAATCGATTGATCACTTAATACCGTTGGAATTTGTTTAACCGTCACCAGCAAATCACTAATCTCAAGATTAAACCCAAGCTGATTCAATGTTTCTTGCGCTTCTTTTAAACAGGCAATTTCAACCGGAGTTAAACCAACCGTGACCGGAACTAAAAGGGCTTGCTTACCGATCCCTTTTTGAGTAAGAAAACTTTCGATAAATTGCTCGTACAAAATCCGCTCATGCAACGCGTGTTGATCATAAACCATCATGCCATCTGTTAACTCTTCGATTAAATAGCAATTTAGAACTTGCATTATATTTGCTTTGTTATTCTCGGTTTGGGTAAATTCAAAACTAGAAAATGATTGCGGTTGTGATGTGTATTCTTTTTCGATATTTTGATTAGAAGATTTTGAATAAAATGGACGAATTGGCCGACTAGGTTGGGTAAAGTCGTAAGTAGTCGGAATCATTTGACCGGTTGAACTGTCTTGTTGTACGATTGGGTCGGTTTTGAACGAGAAGCTGCCTAAGGATGATGACACGGCTTGTTTAACGAGCTCAAAAACTAGATGCGAATCGATAAACCGTACTTCTTTCTTTTGGGGATGAACATTAAAATCCACTAAATGCGGACTGATTTTAATCATCACGATAAACTGGGGTTTTTCTTGCCGACCTAAAAGTGCATTGTAACCCTGATAAATCGCCCCACGAATCGTGGCATCATCAATCGGGCGATTATTGACAAAGATAAATTGTTTCGGCCGATTAGTTACTCCAAGCCCTGGTTCAGTTACCCATCCATTTACACTAACTTGTGGATGATCGGCATGGATCGGAATTAATTTTGGGGCTAAATCTTTACCTAAAATTTCACTTAGCAATTGTTCGGAATTTTGATTGTTTGCTGTTTTAAATACTTCCTTTCCATCTTTATATAAACCGAATGAAATGGTGTTAAAAACAAGCGCAATTTCGTGGATATATTCTAATATATGGGCGAATTCAGTATTATCCGACTTTAGAAAATTTTTACGCGCCGGAATGGTTTTAAACAAATTGGCCACCATTACCTCAGTGCCTTCCGGAATACCAATTGGTTTAATTTCCCGTTCACTTGATTTAATTTTAACCTGCCAACCATGTTCGCTATCATGCAGTCGCGAACGAATCTCAAAATCGCTTACTGCCGCAATACTCGCTAACGCTTCTCCGCGGAAACCGTGCGAGTTGATATTAAGTAAATCATCAACCGAATTAATTTTGGAAGTGTGATGCCGTTTGGCAACTTTAGCTAAATCTTCTTTGCTGATACCAACCCCATTATCTACAATCCGGATCAGTTTTTTACCACCATCTTCAATATAAATTTGGATATACGTGGCCTGCGCATCAATGGAGTTTTCCACGAGTTCTTTAACGATCGAAACTGGTCGCTCCACCACTTCACCAGCGGCAATCGTATTGGCAACCTCAGGCGATAAAGCATGAATTATTTTCATGAATTAATGATAACATTTATTATTTCAAATCCTGAAATGTACCCTCCCTGCGTGTTCTGTATTGTCATTCCGAACGAAAGTGAGGAATCCCTTTTACCTTTTAAACATAAAACCACAAAAGCGATTTCTCCTCATTCTATTCGTCGAAATGACTATTGTATCGACACATAAATAAATGGAAAAACTGTGAAATATTATCTCGAATCCACCACTTCGGCGATTTTGTCTTTACTTTTTTGTAATTCCATCACGGTTTTAATCGCGTCAATTGCGCTTTTAACTTCGAGCTCGACCAACCCATCATAACCAAACGCATGTTTCACATCGCCGCCTTCGGATCGCACTTCATGTTCAACTTTTCCGTCATCCATCTGTTTTTCCCTATGGGCTGCTAGTACGCGATGATTACGTTCACTATTAGCCGAGATGCGATTCGCGTCTAATAATCGCTGCTTAATAATCGTTACATGTTCATCAAAAGACCTCGTATATAATTCTTCCAAAGAGATTGTTAATTCATCGCCCATATCTCCGGTTCCACTAGCAAAGTAAATCGTAACTTCATAACGTGGTTCCAAATCATAACCGGATGCGGCATCAAAACGCATGTCTTGCTCAATCGCCCGAACAATAATTTTTTCAATAAAAGTTCCCTTAACACTAATCTCATAACCATCTAAAGTTTGGGTGGCTTGCGGATTAATCGTGACTTGCTTGGCGGCATTTTCTAGATTATCAAAATCCTGATCAAAGGCTTGTTCGTGAGTAAGCTCATCACTGCGTTTTTCGTAAGTTGGGGTAATTTCGCGCGCTAATGGACGTGGGAATTCCGGAATTCTTGGAGACGTGGGAACATTTACCGGTGGTGTGGTTGTGGTTTGATCAGCCATATCAGTTAGATTGTACCGTATCTGATTAATTCTGACTACTATTCCCTATAGGATAGCTGCTATCTTCAATTTCCCATAAAACTTTAACGCTAACAACTTTTTATCTCGAGTTAAAAACACATCACAATCCCCGCTGATTGCGCAGTGTAATTGGATATTATCTTCAAAATCTGACGTTGGTCCGTGGAGTGATTTATCGGTAATATCAGCTGAAATTGGAACAATTTTGAATCTACTAATGACTTCAACGATATTTCCATTTGGAATTTTAATTTTATGTATATAGAGAAAAACATGAATCGTTAATGGTGAAATATACAAATCACTAATATTTAGTTTATCTAACTCAATCTCCTGACGTTTTTCTAAAATATCCAAGAAATAATTCGCGTCAAGATAAATCTTCGTCATATTTTTTATTCAATTCTTCGCGATACCGTTTTTGACGCTCCATTTTAGACGTTAGTTTGAGTTGGAGCTTATCAATCAGTAATTTTAGGTCGCTTTTTCCCTTACTAGAGACTACATTCTGAATTGGTTCAATGCGGCCAATAATTTTGGAACGATGAATTAGCGTTGCCGAACCACCATTTTGTAACAGTTCAACCAATCGGGATGATTTGTTTCGTAAATCAACAGTAGAAAAGAATTCCATAACACTGATACTAACGTACACTCAAGTGTATTGTCAAGTGCATACTATTAAGTTATAATGGATCTATGAAGTTAATAATTCAACGTGTAAAAAATGCCTCTGTAACCGTTAACGATCAAATCGTTGGCTCAATTAATCAAGGATATTTTGTACTCGTGGGTATTGGTCAACATGACACCAAGGAGACGATTGAAGAAATGTCCCAAAAATTACTTAACCTTCGCGTGATGGCTGATAAAGATAGCAAAATGAATTTATCCGTTATCGACACTCACGGTGAAATTTTATTAATCTCTCAATTCACTTTATATGCGGATGCTTCCCAACGCCGACCGTCATTTATCAAAGCCGCCAAACCCGAAATTTCCCAACCTTTATTTGATTATTTTGTTGAAAAAGTTAAAGAGTCCGGTCTTAAAGTTGCGATAGGAGTTTTTGGCGCGTATATGCAAATTGAGTCCATGGCAGATGGTCCAGTGACGATTATTTTAGAGAATTAGTCATCTAATCTCTTAGCTGGTGTCATTTCGAACGAATGTGAGAAATCCCTCTTGTGGTTTTGTTAAAAAGCGATTTCTCACCACTCATTTCATTCGGGATTCGAAATGACAAATGTCACAAAATTATTTCATGTACAAAAATTGACCATGTACCCTAATCTGTACTATTCTTAGTAGAAGACCAATATGAAAACCGGACTATTAACTAAAACCATAAGCTCACTGATAATCCTACAATCAATCTTTCCATATTCCGGTATCGTCTCGGCCATGGTTGCCGTTGAACCAACTCCAAATACAATTTCGTGTCCCCAACTTAATCCACCAGCACCGGATTCATGTCCTAATGGGGAATGGGTCCAACAAGATATATACACAAACGGTTGTCCCAAAAGTCCAGTGTGTGTTGTTAAGACCGAGCCGGAAAAGCCAACATGCCCTATGTATGCAATGGTCATGCCAACTTGCCTTGACGATCAAGCGATTATTTCTGGCGAAACCGATTCCAATGGTTGCCCTTTACCACCTCGTTGTAAAAATCAAATTCGAATTGATCCAACCTCACCGGTAGTTACTAAACTTACAATTGACATCGAAGATCTTAAACCAGTCGTAACATCTCCGTATACTCGTGAACCAATTCAATCCGCACCTGGCAATTTAATTATGCAACCCACCATGCCCCAAACTAATTGGATCGTACAACCGGAAAGTGAATGCAATTCCGAAAATGCTTGTCAAACAATCTCCGTAAAACGGGTTCCCGATGGCGGAGTAATCGTGAATGACGGTACGTCCACGATGTCAACTTCTACCCCTATTCAGATTGAAAATAGCACCATTACGATTACCACCGATGCAGGCAATAACCCCGTAATTCTCCCTTCTCTGGTTCAAAAAATTATCGAAACTGATCCTCAAACCAGCGGATCACTACCTTCGACGATTGGTGGGATTAAACTTACTGCTTGTGCTGAATCATCCTATTCCTGCGATGAACATGCCGGAATTTATAAAGTTCAAAGTGAAAAAGAGACTAAACTATTTGGATTATTACCAATCATGTCCACAATCAATTACGAAGTTTCAGCTTCCAAAGGCACCATTTTATCAACTGAAAAACCTTGGTATTTAAACATCCTCCCCTTCCTTTTCACTTGGTAAATTTTACATGTCGTGTTACCGATTGTCATTTCGAACGAATGTGAGAAATCCCTCCTATCAATTATTTAACCGGAATATAAAATGCAAAGCGATTTCTCAGTCGCTTCACTCCTTCGGAATGACAACAAAACCAATCACCAATGACATTTAGGCTTACTTTGGCTATAATCACGCCATGATTGTTGTGAAAAACCTAACCAAACTTGTTCGCGGAGAAATTTTATTTTCGGAGGTGAATTTTGTGCTTAATAAAAACACTAAAGCCGCATTGATTGGCCCAAACGGCTGCGGTAAAACCACCCTTTTTAAATTGATCTTAAAAGAAACTGAACCAGATGGCGGTACGATAGCCATTGAGCACGAACGCATCGGCTACTTACCTCAGGAATTTATTTTTGAACCCAAAGAAACAGTAAAACAATATCTCGACAATTTAAAAATTCAAAGTGATGATCCAAAACAATTGGGCAAAATTATGTCGGAGTTGTTTTTAAAGCTTGATCATCCCAAACAACTACTCACTTCACTAAGCGAAGGTCAGAAGTTAAAAATAATTTTAGCGAGTATTTTAATTCACAAACCAACCCT
>CAZZFC010000078.1:0-5279 GCA_964653325.1 uncultured Candidatus Saccharibacteria bacterium
TATCGCAACCTTTTCAACTTCGTCGTAATTGAATTTTTCCGTTTTCGGATCAACCCGATAATAATGTATATCAAAAATCTTTGATGAAAATGAAACTTTTTTCCCATCAGGTAATTGCCAACCATGGGATAAATGGCCACCATCATATAAATACATACTTAAAATTCGATCACTTGGTTCTAGAAGCGCCGATAAAACAGCTAAATTAGCGATACTTCCAGTAACTGCTTGAACATTTACATCCCATTCTTGATTATCGAGTTTGAATAAATCTAAAGCACGTTTTTTAGCCAAGAGTTCAATTTGATCAATATTTGTGTTGCCTTGATAGTAGCGTTTATTGGGTTGACCTTCGGAATACTTATTCATCAGTATCGAACCAACCGCGTTTAACACAGATTTACTGACATAATTTTCCGAAGGGATCATTTGCAGCTGCTGACGTTGACGAATTTCCTCATTTTGAATATGAGTAAATAGTTCTGAGTCAGATTGTAAAAGTGAATTATTCATTTGTTGTATTAAATAACTTTAAGGTTTGGGTAACTTTATTTATAAATTTTGGAGTAGAAATATATGGTTCTAAATTATAGTTTTTTGGTTCATATCCACCGGTAGCTAAAAGAAGGGCTTCTTTGATGGTGATTGTTTCGAGATGTTTTTCGGCTTCCGGAACAAGAAATAATTGATTGGTGTTTATGGTTGATTTTAAATGAGGTAGGCCAATTTTTTCGGTAATAAACTTTCCCCACTCTAAATCATGAGCAAAATCTAATTGTAATGAAGGACCCGCTTCTAAACTACGATACATCCGATATGATTCAAACCCAATCGGATTTAATTGCTCATTAAATCGTATGATTACTTGATAATTTTGAAATGCGGGAGTATGTTCTAATATCCCATATGTATCTATATTGCTATACGATAGAGAAGGGGTAACAGCTTTATTACTGGTTGGAGTTTTGATAAGTTGTTGAATAATAATTGCCAGTAAATCTTTTCGGGTTGACTTAAGAATTTCTTGGGGAATTTTATTATTAATTAAAAACAAAATTAAGTTTTCACGTTTTAACCAAGCCATTACAGCAAGTACCACATCCGGATGTACCGCATGATATGTTTCGCGAATCAATTGCAGGATATCTTCTTCGCGGTCAAAGGGTAAGTCACCATAATTGAGTGCTTGTAATACATTCACAAGAGTAACCGCATATCCCCAGCCATCATCATGGGCGCGGGTTCGCCAGGCATAGGTATAGGGAAATATATATTTATGATTGGTTTGTTCCGGTGTGATTGACAGATTTACAAAATGGGATAAATACCAATCCTCGGAATCTTCGTCCCAATGAGGAAAGCGTCCATTTGTATTTTTAGGATTAGAGAGTACAAAACTGACATGATTAAATATTTTCATGCGACCTTTTTCCGTATCAACTTCGGATCCATGACTACCGATAATATCCCAAGATCTTTGGGATAGCTCCTGAATGGATTGTTCTTCAATAATATGGTTACTACCAAACATATTTTAATTATATACCCTTAGATTGTAAGTAATTTTTAATCGAAGCTTCTTTTTGGTTTATTGATTGTTGAATTTCACGTCGGGCAAAATCATAATCGTTCATATCTACTTTTAAATATTCAGATAATAAAGGATAGACTTTTTGAACTAATTTTACTTTTTCTTGAGATATTCTCCGATAATCAGGATGTCCTTGCGGACCGGTACGTAACTCAACTTCCCAAAAGAAAGATCGAAGATTTTGTTGTTGAACATAACTTAATAAATGAGCTTGCGTAACACAATATTGTGCTACTAATGGATCTTTTGCTTCGATTTGTAAGAATAACTCATTAGTTTGATCTAAGACAGAACGATATTCAGAATCAAGGTTTATATCGATAAGTTCTTTCGGAACATCATAACCCAAATGAGTATTAAAGTTTTGATTAATTGTAGTTACCATTCGATGTCTTTGTAGATCTTTCCAAACACTCCAATTAGCAGTTACTTCAAAAGTTAGTTCAGCCAGTTCAAAAGCGCGAGGAATTTTATAAAAGCGAGCTTTACGATCAAATAAAATACTATCGAGTAAACTTTTCTTTTGTGCGATGGTCATTGTATGCACTTGATTAAAAGCATCTTCATAAGAACAGTGTAATTCGGGATAAATTAATCCAGCGATAACTTGATTTTCACCATCTTGATCATAATCTAGTAAAGAAACTCCCTTTTTCCCTGCGGTATTGGAATTTGGAATATCTTTGATTGCACTCCGAATTCGGCTTGAACGATCACCTAAATAGTATTGATATTCTTTGGCTATTTCACTTTCGGAACGATGAAAAAAAGCAGGAGCGATTTTATTTAATTCAATTAATCCACTTATAGCTGCCCATTTTACTTCATTGAGTGGATATTGGATTGATCGGTTGTAGGCATATTCAAAAGATTGGCCATTCCCAAAAAATGCAACCTGACTAAGAGTTGAAAGTGGTAGTAATCCACGTAAGGTATCGAATGATTTTGCTTTTAATGTCGAATCAGCTTCATTCGGGAAAGATTTTTTTAGATGATTATAGTATTTGGAAATCAAATTCGAGTATGTTTCAAATAAATTATCCATGACTTTTGTATACTCTTTCTCCAGCCCATATTCCTTTAAAACTGGATCGGTATAATATCTGAACTGTCCATTGATTTTGGTACTATAATCGACATAACGAGTTGATTTTTCAATTGGTGCCAAACCAATCCGCATGTGCTCAAAATGCTTAATTGCCACAAGGGATAAACTTGAATAAATTAAATGGATCCCTGACATTTGGGCAATCGAATCGTCACCATATTGAGCTAACCACTTAATATAAAATTCACGTCCCTTGGGGTTGGAAAAGATTAATGAAATGGGATATTTATGCAAAAAATCGATAAATTCATTTAGAGATTTGCCATATTCATCGTTAGTTTCGAGGAATGGTTTAATAAATTCATTTAGAAAAATCTCTCGTAAATCACCTTTGGCGCGACTTGCTCTTGAACATAAAGCACCGATTACTTCGGGAGGTAAAACAGTAACCGCAAAGACTGAGTTATTTAAATTTGTAAAAAATGGACTTAAGACATATTCATCAGTCTCAGATAAGTTTAATGGTTCAAAGGTTGGCGAAACATCCACGTATGAAGTTTAGCAATTAATAACATAATTGTCGCTACTACTAATTGTTGATATACCGCATAAACAAAGTTCAATCTAATATTTGCTGATTTAAGTGGAAAACTAATTAAACTAAATTAATTCCTAGAAAGTAAGTGACAATGGTGACTATTAAAAGGGCAATTAAGACTTTAAGGACAATCGAACTAACAAATTTTAAAGTTGAGACAATCCAATAAACCACTAAAAACACGATAATTAAGATGACTAAATTTTTTGGCTCCATAATGATTGGGAGATATTGTTTGATTAAATCCATAAATATATTGTATCCTAAATAATCAAAAAATCATCTTAGTCATGAAGTAACTCTTGAAGTTGCTTAAGTTCGGTTTTCTTAAGTAATCGATATTCACCTTTTTTTAAATCACCAATTCGGATTGGACCGATTTGGGTTCGGTGTAATGTTTTTATCGTTAAATTTACTTTTTCACACATTCGACGGATTTGACGGTTCAATCCTTGGCGGATAATGATTTGAAAAGTTTTCGGGTTTAATTTAGTTACAATTGCGGGTAATATTACTTTTCCATCTAAGCTAATTCCATTTGATAGTTTGGATAATTGTTCAGTCGTAAATTCCTCAATTGTAGTAACAACATAGGTTTTTGGTAAATGATACCGAGGATGGGTAATTTTAAGCGCCAAATCGCCATCATTGGTTAAAAGTACTAGGCCCGTAGATTCATAGTCCAGCCGACCCACCGGATATAAACGTTCCTTAAACGGTACATAATTAATTACTGTCGGACGGTTTCGGTCATCCGATACTGTAGAAACCACCCGAAAAGGTTTATTTAAGGCAATATAGATAAGATCATGCTTAAATTGGGTAGGCTTACCATTAAATAAGATCGCATCATTTTCCGGATCAACACCTTGACCAATTAATGCCTTTTTACCATTCACTGTGATTAGTCCTTGGTTAATTAATTCATCCGCTTTACGGCGTGAAGCAATTCCACAAGTACTTAAATATTTATTGATTCGGATTTGCATTTTGAAGTTGTAATTGCATTGATTATACCTTTAATTGTTTCTTTTTAACTCTTGGCCTATATAATAATCTACCGGAGCAAAATTATCGGTGAAAATTGGATATTTTGATAAATCGAATTTATTCGTGTCGATTAACTTATTCGGAATAGTATTGACCACTGAATTAGGATCATTCGCAATTAGTTCGGTGTTGAAATCGATTTTTTCACCGTTATTAAAAGCAATAAAAATGATGTTTTGTGATTCTGCTTTGGTTGGCGATTCAACCGCAATAAAATAACAATTTGAAAAGACGGATTGAAAAGTTTTTATTTCTGACATCAAAAATGAAGGTTCATTTTGGGCTAATTCACCCACAACATTAATGATTAATATTCCGTTGGGATTAAGTTTACTTTTCGCAATTTCAAAAAATTCTTGAGTGGTGAAATGGGTCGGAATGGAATAAATAGAATAATAAACGTCACTAAATATTAGATCATATTTTTGAGGAGTATCTAGTAGAAATCGTCGACCGTCTTTTGCGTAATTGTGCAATTGCGGATTATCTGTAAGGTTAAAATATTGTTTAGCCAGATTATAAAGACGTGGTTCAATTTCGGAAACATCAACGCTTATATTAGGTGACTCGGTAATGAGTGCTTTGGGAATTGAGTACGCGCCACCACCTAATACCAGAGCTTTTTGAATATTAGGATTGAATATTTTGTAAAGGATATAGTATTTAGTGTAATCATAAACCATATCTTTAGGATCATTTGAGTCTAAATACATTGCACCAGATTTGCTGCGATCTAGTTGGAGAAATCGGGTTGGTCGATTGTTGAATTCACTGTCGAAAACGGCGATTTTCTCATATATGCCATCTTGATAATAGATAAATTCACCAAGTGAAATTTGAGAAGAAACTAAAAGAATTATTATGAAGATTAATAATCCAATGATATTTATTTTTAAAAATTTACTTTTGATCAATAGTAGGGGGACAAATCCAAGAAGAAATAGTACCAAACTATTCGCGATCATTATTTCATTGATGCCAAAAGTTGGAAT
>CAZZFC010000079.1:0-5260 GCA_964653325.1 uncultured Candidatus Saccharibacteria bacterium
ATTTTAGATTTTAAATTAAGGGATTCCTCCACTTCGGTCGGAATGACAATCAAAACAATAAGTTTAGAACCTTACTCTAAGAATTAAGACAAGGATTAAGATGGTTTGGGGATCTTTTTCTCTTTGTGGGGAGTGTGTTTTCGGCAATTTTGGCAGTGTTTCATCAAATCTTTAAAATCATATTCTGCCTTGGAATTTTTCAACACAACATAATTTTGACTGTTACAAACCGTGCAATGGATAGCTACAGGAACTCGTTTTTTCTTTTTGCTTGATTTCTTTTTGTCAGCCATAGTTTTTATTAACTTAGGGATTATATCATTATCTTCTGAATTTCATCAATAATGGAGCCGTCGAGCAGGATTGATACTTTCGACCTCATCCTTACCATGGATGCGCTCCGCCTGCCAATGAAATGGAGCCTGTTCCCAGGTTTGAACTGGGTACCTCATCCTTACCATGGATGCGCTCTACCAATTGAGCTAAACAGGCTAGTACTAGCGGCAGTTATATAATAAATCCGATTTATGCCCAGTGTCATTTCGAATCCCGAACTATGTGAGCGGTGAGAAATCTCTTTGCGAATTCATTAAGCAAAAGGGATGCCTCTTCCCTTTGGTCATCGGGATGACACAATTTTAGGAATAATCTGTATATTCTTATCTGTCGATTGATATATACAAGAAATGATTTTACCTGGTAACCTGGAAATTATCCACCTGCTCTTTTAATGCTTTAGCTTGCTCATTTTCTGCAAAGTGTTTTCTGACTGGCGCTAAAAAGCTATCTAAATAAGTGATTAAGCTTTCTTTCACGTCTTGTGGATGAATGCCTTTTTCGCTAAATAATTTTTCTAATTCGGCATACGATTTAAAAATCACATTTCCACCGAATTTGGGATTGCGAGTTATCTCGATTGATTCAACTTTATTAAATACAATATATTTAAAATATTCCAAAACCGGATTTTCCGTTACAATTCCTTCCGGACACCACGCATTATTAATTTTCCTTTTTATATCATCAAGTGTATCGGTCATAAAGATGGCGCTGTCGGGGATACTTTTGCTCATTTTCAGTCGAATACCTCGATC
The DNA here is from genome assembly GCA_964653325.1 of uncultured Candidatus Saccharibacteria bacterium. Taxonomy (GTDB): domain Bacteria; phylum Patescibacteriota; class 4484-211; order 4484-211; genus CAZZFC01. Next base: position 1,095 of record CAZZFC010000079.1, read on the forward strand.
AGTGGCTGTTTCATCATCTTTTTTATCCGAGGGCGGTAAAAGGCCAAGAAGCATGTGGTGACTAACTACGATCGGTTTTTTGAATCCTAAATGTTGTGCGACTTCGCGGGCTAACATATTCACTTTACGTTGGTCCATACCCAGTTGAGTAATATCCGCTTTAAGCATAAAAATATCCGTGGCTTGCATTAATGGATAAATGATTTGCGATGCAGTTAAACTATCGGTTTCGGATCGGCCCATGATTTGAACCGTACGAATGATCCGCGGTAAATTATTCGCAATCGCAATTTTCATGACGGTTTCCCAATAACCTTCTTGTTTAACAAGATCACTCGCCCAAACAAAATCAATGTGATCTAAATCCATGCCGCTTGCTTTCCAAACCTCAATAAAATACTTACCCACGGTTTGTATCTTTGCCAAATCGCCACCCATTTTATGGTTTGCCCACGCATGCCAATCGGCAACTAACATTTTAAATTTAAATCCGGCTTTAATAATTTTGTTAACATTAATGGCACGCAGTAAACCTTGGGCAATATGGATTTTACCGCTAGGTTCAAATCCATCGTAAGTGATTAACTCACGATCCAATTTAAATAACTCAAGGAGTTCTTCTTCGGTAACAATTTCTTCACCGACTTGTTTCACTAAATCCAATTTTTCGGTAATTGATAATGGCATGGATTGATTATAGTTAAATTAGATCAAAATGTCACTGATAAAATGGGTCCTGCCAGATGTTTTCCACCTTGTCGGCGGACAGGCCTTCCCACCAGTTGCTCACTATGTTGCGCTCTGTTGGGATCCTTTCCACATCTGTCACTTCCTTGACACTATTCTTAAAATAAAAGCGCCCACCAGTAGTAGGTGAGCGCTAGTCCGTGGGCATTTCGATACCTATGCTGTAATGTTGAGCAAGTTGGAACACGAAGTTCCGGGCAGTTGCACATTGCATCCAAAATTGATGGTTATTTAGAGTCCAGACAATTCGTTCACCATCAACCCGTAGCATGACTCTCGTACCTCGTAAGGTAAACGCACCAAAACCGCCGTCGTCAAGTGACTCAAACGCATGAATAATCGATCGAGCATGGTTTTGGCGAAGGATTACGACACTGATGGTGGTGCTTCCTAATTGTTCGTTTTTTGGTATTCTAGATGTGAAACGAATTCCGATACTTGTCCATTCAATTTGGATTGACCCACCCGAATCCGACGTCAGCCTGACGTTATTGAACCAGGTCATAGTAACCTCCAAAGTGCAAAGATTACCCATAGGGGTGTTAAATCGAATCATACTACACTTTTTTGTTTTAGGTAGGTATGATAATGGTATGGGGAAAAAAGGTAGAGGAGGAAATATTCGGCAAGGGTCAGGATTCAATTTACCAGCAGGTTCAAAGCCAACAACTCTTAGATCTTTTGCAGAATTAGGTGAACATAAAGATAATTTTCCTGAACCACCAGCCCAACCCCCATTACCGAATGTTGATCAGCCATTAACTCCAGATGCATTGGCAAACGATCCGGAATTTCAAAGATTATTTGAAGAAAAACAACGAATCGGTAGGACGATTATAGAAAACGATAGTGCTGCAGGAATTGTGTTTAATCCAGGTAGCGAAACTGATGTTACTCAACCAAAAAGTTCTGAGGCAGAGGAATTAAGGATTGCAGATCACTTTCAAGAAGATTTTGAAAATGCTTTACGCTCGTCAATTCAAGAGGCTACTCGTTTAGGTCCAATAATTGATGAAATATTTGATGGATTATTTGAAAGTGGGGAACAACAATTTACCCATTTGAAAAATGGTAGTAAAAGTCGCGGACAACGTAAAGAATGGGTGCAGCGGATGTTGGTAAAACTCGAAGCTGGAGATAACGATACTTTAAATTATCCGGATGATCCAGAGAATATGCGTGCCCAACGGAGGGAAGCGCAAGTGCGATTGCTAGCTCAAATTGCAGCTGAATCAGATCAGAGTCAATGGATTGCGGCTGCCGAAGCCGATGCGGCATATCTTTATCGAACTAGTCAAGGTCGCGAAGTTTCAGAAGGATTAAATCAGGGGCATTTAGTTGGTCATTTTTTTGAGCAATTAAGTCGTAATACTCGTATTAATAATTCTGATGCAATCGAAACTTATGAACCAGCCATTAATGCGATGCCGATACCCGAACGTAATAGTGATTTATTAGCAGAACGAAAACGCTTAACTGAACGTGCCATAGCGAGTGGAATAATCGTTGAGTTAAAAGCTTTTAAAGATAAAAACCGTAAAAATATTCAAAGGGAAAGTGTTGTGGCTGAAATCATTTCCCGACAAGTATTTGATACAAGAATTGACGAATGGCAAGCAGTAGTTCAAAAAGCCAAGAAAGCTAAAATCATGATCTATTTGGATTCGCCATTATATCAGCAACCAATGGAAGGAGAACGAATCATGATCCAATATGTTGAAAAAGGTAAAACACCGCAAGGGTATCGGGCTTTTGAATGGGTTGCGATTCCTGAAGAACTCGCAGGTAAAGTAATTATTCGTGCCGAGATTACCGCATTGCTAAAAAGGATGAATGAAATGGCTGATGCTTGTTCTGAAGAGATTAGTATTCCCGATCATTTTATTACTGGTGGTAAGCAGGGCGAAATTATTGGAGTAGTTGAGGATAAGAATTATACGGTTGCCGAATTAGCCGCCTATATTGAAACATTAAAGCATGAGCGAACAAACAATGGATCTGATCATGATCAAGCCAATCAAAGTGCAGGGGTTTTTGTTTCGGAGGCTAATTTGAATCATTGGAATCAGGTATATGGCCTTGGAGAAAAAAAATATAACGATGTCGTTGTCAAAAAAGAAAATTTAGGGGCGGGAATATACTTTGATTTAGATTTTTATGGAGAAACACGTTTTGCTGGAGCAATAAACAATGGTGTAACTGATAATGTTGAATGGCAACAGAAAACAATGTTAAAGGTTTTGCGCTTACCTGGTGATTCTCGAATCGATGAACATATGATAAGCAATCTGCAGTTCGAACTTGCTCAAAGAGGACAAATCATAACTGTACAACAATTCCATGATTTTAATCGTGCTGATACCGAAATCCTAAGTCGGGAATACATGCGAAGTCTAGATTTTGTCGAAGAATTGGAACGAAATTATTCACGGATTCCCCATAATCAGGAAAACACCCAAGTATTACAGTCGCGTAATATTAAAGCACGTGCATATGCCCTAGGAATTACGAATCTAGCTCAATTTTTTGCTGAAGACCAAATCGGGGATTTTACCGAAGGACAAAGGTTGTATCGGGATGATGTGATTGATGAGATGGCGCAATCAGCTGCCTATTCATTATTTTCAGCTATTGAAGCAGGAATAGATGAAGTAGAACTTGAACCAATTGGTGAGCTGATTACAAAATCTCTTTCAGAAGGAGAAACAACTACTCAAATATCAAATCGTCGAAAAGAATTATTAGATCGATTAAAAGCGGACTATTTAGCATTCCAAACTGTTCGGGTTGAAAGGCGACAAGAACCAACCCCTACACCTTTAGCGGGCAGTCATGTTCCGGCAAGAGCAGTTACTCAGGAGACCCAAGCGGCAGCGCAACCAGTCAGGATACCATCCGAAAGATTACCGCAGACAGAAGCGAAAGAACAACTTCAAAGGGTTGATTATGAATTTCTTGCACCTAGGATTGATTTAGTTTTTACAACCTTGGAATATATTGCTTTGTTAAATGATAAACAATGGTACCAAAAATTAAAAGAACCGAAAGAACGATTAAGAATTAGCCAAGGAGGAGTTATTGTTTTTTCAGGAGTGTCAGAATCGTTTAAGGCAACCATTACTCCAGTTGAAGGTCTTTTCAGCCTTAAAATCGAATTAACTGATAAAACGATAGAGAATAGTATTTTCACTACAATTAGGGATTTAAAGGGTATCAAAATGGAAAAAACACAGTTTTATATTAATCTGTGATGAATATACGTTGAATAATTCTATTTATTAATAATTAGTGCATATTGCGTTCAAAAACTCTTTCCGGTGTTCCGTTGAAGATAAACAATCTGGGCAAGTTATAGAATGTGGCATTTGAATCACACCGTCATGATTACCTTCAGGTAAACTCAGTTACGACTGGGCAAC
>CAZZFC010000080.1:0-5248 GCA_964653325.1 uncultured Candidatus Saccharibacteria bacterium
TATTCGGGTATAATCTTGTTATTGGTGTTTTTAAGAGACCATTTTTGAACGGTCTTCTCCACTACAAGAATCCAATCAAATACATAATCATGAGACACATCGATTTATGTCAATCAAATCCTCTAAAGCAAGCAAAACAAATTTTATATAATTTCTATCACCAAAGCCTTGATCAAATTAATAATCCAGTAGAATTGACACGGTTATATTCTCAAACCTGTAATCAATTAGATAAAATTATCCCAACAAATATTAGAATTACTCGGCAAGTTTCCACACAATTACCAAATTACTCCAATATACTAGTTGTAGCAAATCACATTAATACAACTTATTTAACACAATTAACTTCTCCCAAGCTTATTCAGCAACTTAATATTCAACATGATCCACTCCATTCGCCTGGATTATTACCAATCATTTTTCGTCAGTATCCAATTGACAATTTCTTATCGCAGTATCATTTATCTGCCCGATTCATCAACGGGCTTCCACCTAAAATTTTAGCCCAATTATCATATGCCTGGGGAAGTATTCATGTTCCTGGGTTAGGTGACAATCGTACCCAAATTGTAATCGATCAAATCGAAAGTACTCTTAACCCTAAAGATGCTTTAGTTATTTTTCCCGAGGGAAAAAATACCGCTAAAAAATATTTTAAAACCCGTTACTATTTTGCGCCATTTCGTAAAGGCTTTGCAGTTATTGCTAATAAATTCAATTTGCCCATCCTTCCAATTTCTATTGGATTCAACCTCCAACAGTACTCTTACGAAATGAAAATACACCCGATTATTCCAATCGAACAAATCCATAAACTCACAATCACGGATTTAATTAGTATCACTCATCAAACAATATATCGTGGACTAAAAGAATGTCTTCCCAAATATAAGATCCTATTAACCGATAAGTAATAAGAATCACTAATTTGGCTCTTGGGTAATTTTGACAAAAAAATACCTCACAGATTCATTAACGTAAATAGATTCCAATTAATATATAAATATGATAATATCCCCGCAATGAAAAGCGCTAATCGTCGAATCGAAGTCAAAACAATTCTCGAGAATTTCTATATTAACAACTTAAAACAATTACCAAATAGAACGAAGTTACAACAAATGTATTTTCAAGTCTGCCTAGATTTAGAGGTAATTACCCCAGTTGAACGAATTATACCTGATAACTTTGATCTATCCGATATTCCCAATTTATTAGTTGTCGCAAATCATATCCAAACCCCATATTTGGTTGCACTTGAGAACCAAGAGTTAATTACTCGTCTAGATTTAACGGCCAACGACTATCCATCCCAAGGACTACTCCCAATCTCATTTCGGCATTATCCGATAACCAATACTTTGGTTAATTATGGATTTAAAACTCGTTTTATCACCGGCAAACGACCAGCAAAATTAGCCCAAATCACACAGGCTTGGGGTAGCATTCAAATTCCCGGCGAAGGATCAAACCGTACTCAAACACTGATTGATATAATCGGCGAAACACTTAAGGATAAACAAGCAATTGCAATTTTTCCTGAAGGAAAAGATTCTTTTGGGTATTTGCATGAATATCGATACTTTTTATCACCATTTAAAAGAGGTTTCGCAGCAATCGCTCAAACCCTACAACTCCCGATTCTCCCAATTTCGCTTGCGTTTAGTATTGAAGACTTTCAATACCACATTAAAGTTCATCCAATAATTTCCCTATCTAAAATCAATTCATTCTCTATCGAAAAATTAGTTAAATATACTCAGGATATTGTTTCGAATGGCATTACTGAATGCATTCCCCATATCGAAGTTAACTGGGCCGAAGATGAGCAAATTCTAATTTAAAATAACTGATTAACTTTTGGGCAATGATCAAATGACCCTGGTGATTCACGTGTAAGCCTTCAGGCTCCAGCATCGAAATCCAATCACTTGATTCGTGCCATAAATCTATCGATAGGATTTTCTTTTCTCGGCAAAATTGTTCTAGCAGTTTAACTCGCTTAACAATATCGTTATTCATAATATAACCTGGTTTTAATGGGAGTTGTGGGTTGGTAGGATTTTTATTGTCATCTCGCGGATAAGGCGTTAGGAATATTATTTTCCGCTTATAAATTTTAACTAATTGAGTTATTTCTTCCAAAGATTGTTTTAATTCAGATACTGGAATGGAGCATTCTGTCTCAATCGTTTTTAGCCGAAAAGTATCGTTTGTACCTAAAAACAAAATTGCATATTCCGGTAGAAAATCTGGAAATTCTTTTATGAATTGGATTCTTGTTTGAGTACTATTTTGGGCTACAATCCCATGATTTCGAACAACGACCCTAAATGGCAATCCACTAACCCAATCGGTAAAATATCCCACAAACCCTTTTTCATTTTCATCACCAGCGCCTGTCACCGAACTCGAACCCCAAAAATCAATCTGTACTGTCATAACTACCCATGATACCTTTATTGGAGTAAAAGTTAAATGTTATAATCTCAGATAGACCGGGGGTCGCATAGTGGCAATTGCATGAGACTGTAAATCTCACGGGCTTCGCCCTTCGTAGGTTCGAGTCCTACTCCCCGGACCAAATATCCTCTAGTATTTTACTTTAGTTATCTCATGATTTATAATCCAGCTGACCTATCAATAGCGGTAAAAGCCGCTAAAGCACATATCATGCGAAAATATAGGAGATTATTCAATGGCACATGCACCATGGGAACTGGTCCACAAGGCATTACAAGAAGGGAGTGCATTACTTCAAGGCATTTCCATCCGCCAGTCTTCACTCACACCTACCACTGCCGCCATGGGACTTGGGTATTTGGCGGAAAAAGGTCAAGTACAGTCAGGTGGGCTGGAACGTGTCTGGAGCCTTGGTAGTGGTGATCACCCCAGGTTTGATCGAATCGAATCTCGTATCATCGAGGCGATCACACGCCAAGGGATGTTAACCTTTCGACAGCTTATTGCGGTAGTCAACATCGAGGAAAGGATCGTCGCCTACTGCCTCGGGATGTTGGAAGCCCGAGGTACTATTGCATTCACGAACGCAATCAGCAAATGGCGATTGGTTTCTACATAAGATTGGCGCTGTCAGCGGAGTATGGCTCATCCAAGATTCGTTCATTCTAAGGATCACATGAACAGGGGGTCGTACTGATCCCCTGTTCTCATAAATTCCATAAAATAAGTTCGAATAGTATCCGAAATTATGAACGATATATGTTCCTTTATTTTAGATTTCACTTATATTCTCACCAGCCGATAGTGTCTTTATCAAATCCAAAAATCGTAATATAATCTTTCATGAACTTTCCCAAAATACATTTGCAAAGGAGCTTACCAATGTCGCAAACAACTTCATCCATCTCCTTTCCCCCTGGATGCTGGGGGACAATCATTGCCCAACTGCCTCATTGGGCAACTGTCTACCCCGATCCGAATGACAAAACGATTGCAGTTGGTGGAATCCTACAGGTCGTTAAGGTAACCAAGTCGGGGTGGATCCTAACCCATCCAGGTTTTCGGGGCGGTAAGCTGAAAGTAGCCAGCATGCTTGCTACGCAGGTACCTGACTTCGTTAACACCTGAGAATTCCTCGCCACAGTTCTAGTAAACCACAATGAAACTGGGAATCGTAGTTGATCCCCAGTTTCACTCACTGTTTAAAATAATTCAACAATTAGCGGATATTTCCCATTACCCACAATGATCAACCATGGTTACAAACCCAAGCGATATCACACAATCCGAGTAGCTCTCCTGTACAACTAACCCAAACATCCTATAGATGATATAATTCAGCCTATAAGGATCGGGGTTACCCTATCCCATCTCGTACTTTGTAGGAATTCATGTCTAAGAGGACAATCACAGAAATCGAGCAGACATACGGTATCCCGGCTGGCCAGCTGATGGCCGTGATTTACCGAAGTGATCGCGATTATGGTCGAGTCGTCATCTATGGTTCGAAAAAGATCGCGACCCAATTCCGCGATGCGATCAAAGCATTGTTTGCCACAAGACCCGGTGGTGGTTATCGTGGCAAAATCGTTCAGCGACTCTTGCCGAAACTGGACCCCGCGCCACCAACGGGTCGGATCATGAGTGACTATCTTGGCATTTCGGGTACTTTCCTGCTTGTCGAATCCACTCCACCCGGCGGGTGGAACTAGACCACCGAACCATTAGATCCACCAGGGATTTTCCATCCTTGGTGGATCACCTAAGCTTACGAAGCTTAACAATCCCTTCCTATCAACCGTTAAATCGTATCGCTGATTTAAAGATTTTCCGTTATAATGATCTTATGATTCGAACTATTCTCTCTGATTTATCATACGTATTATTATTTCCAAAAAATTCAACATACAAAGGTACACTGAATGGTTTATATGATCGGATTGTTACGGATCCGGCGGGTTATAACTTCAATGATTATTTTACCTTCAATCAAGATTTATTTAATGTTTATAAACAATATGGAGAACAAGCTGAGTTTGATATTTTTACCTCCGGACATATGCAGGATGACCCAGCCATCAAAGAAACTCTTTTTTCACTTGCGAATGAAGTTTTTTCCGCTGAAGAGCTCAATTTACCTAAAGGTGAAGTTAACTCGTATAAAACTCTCGCGGATATTTTAGGCCTACCAATAAATGAAATTTTATATGTTGATGATGATCCAATCAATATTACTGCGGCTAAAGATGCGGGTATGCAAACTATCTGGTTTTTAACCAACCAGGAAACCATTCAAAAACTTCAGGCAGTTATGACTTTAAATTCAACACCAGAAAGTAACATTTAATTATTATCCCCTTCATTACTCATCCATGACTGAGTTATATCCGTTGGTTTCTATTTTACTGGTTAAATGGATTCATGATTTGCCTGGGATGAAAGCATTCCTCAATACTCTCATCCCAAGGACTTGGACCAATTACTGGCAACAACAACATACCCAACATCCGTCCCGTTTGATGTGGGTTGTGTTTTCTCCGCATGTCGGACACCACATCTGCATGGTGTCATCATCATCGTCTTCTCCGCCATTCCGACTGAGAAATCCCAACAATCGTGCGAACATGATCATCCTCCTTCATTCATGGATCTGATTTCGTTTCAATTATACTGCAAACATTTAGATATTATTTGGATAACGCATCAATGGTTGAACCAACTTATATAGTTAAATTCCCTTGCAAATATATTACCCAGATGACTAAAGAACAAGTTCATAATT
>CAZZFC010000081.1:0-5214 GCA_964653325.1 uncultured Candidatus Saccharibacteria bacterium
TTTATGTTTTTCGATTAGTAGTTCACGGATGGCATCAGATGCTTTTAAGATATTTTCATGGGCGAGTTTGTAATAAATTTCTTTTCCACTGCGACGCGTTGCTACAATATTGGCTTTGCGCATGATTTGTAAATGCTGACTTAAATTTGCCTGGGGTAGATCGAGCATCGAGATGATTTGGCTGACGGTATATTCCCCATCACGCAGTAGGTTAATGATCTCCAATCGCTTGGGGTGACTAATTGCTTTCAGTAAGTGGGCATGTTCTTCAAAGATAAGGTTATACATATTCGATTTATCGAATATGTCATGAATCTAAAAGATTGTCAAGTTTAATATTTAAGCACGTCGATGTTCGCTAAACATCCGACGTGCTTGTGCAGATTCAGCAGAGAGGGGATTCCCTAGCTGATCTTGGTCAAGGGGTTGCCGCAATTTGGGCAATTCTTGGCGGCAACTTTCGGAGAGCTCAGAAATCCGTCCGGATTTCCAACCGGTGCGATTACCACCTGGCATATGGTGCAGAATCGGTCGTTAGGACTGGTGCGGCGTCGAGGTTGGGTCGACTTTCTCAGTTGCTCTCCGCAGTGCGGACAAAACCGCCGGGTATGGGCGACAAACGCACCGCAGTTTGGACATTGTTGACGAACGGTTTCCATTGGTGAATCTCCTTTCTTTGCTATTCCCGTCCTGGGTGGCTAACGAGCGCAGTTCCGCACTTGTGGCAATGCTTCGGTGTTTTGTTTTTGACGAAAGCCACTCCCGGGTTGAAGAAATCGTGCCCAGAAACGGCCTTCAAGGCAAGCTGGACACCAATACCGTGCTCCGGGCTTACGGTTGGATAAGTCCCGGGGTGGACGCTGCTTGGGAAATTCCTTTCCGCATTCCGGACAACGCTTTGGATGTCCAACCCACTGGATTCCACAAGGTTGGCAGGTGGTTGATGCCATTGTTGACTCCTTTCAGTCTGTTTAGTAATCGAGCAAGACACTGCAACATTCAGGACAGTATGTCAGTGGAATCGCAGGTTGGTCACCATTGGTAACTGGTAGCCACCAACGCTTACAGTTGGCACAGCGTCGATGACCTTGGTTGGGTCGTGCTCGTCCTTTAACTGCGTTTGAGCTCCAGAGCTGCCTTCGACAGTGAGCACAATAGCGCCAACCTGACAAGGTTGGTTTCCCACAACCCTTACACGGATATGTCTTAGGTGGCAGGAGAGACTCCTTTCAAGTTCGCTTTGGCCAACGATTTGATGAGTGGGGAATATGGTCAAGGACTTCAGTGCCACACTCCCGGCAATAAATCGGATTGGCAGATTCTTCGGGAAAATCCGCTTTCCGAATAACTGTCCAATTGCGAAATGCTTCGCAAATTGGACAGTACCAGATCGAAAGCCTGTCTCCAGCGTGGTAATGAGGGCCGGTTGGTTTAGTCCAAAATCGCGGGGTGGGTGTTGATGCTTGAGTATTCGGTCGCGATCTGATCATGTGACCGCATTGGTCACAGAAAAACAAAGTCGGACTTTTACGATGATACACGCGACACCCTAAGCACTGAACCCACCCAGCGGAAATTGATTTTGCCATGGTTGCTCCTTTCTTAAGGTGCGTGGGGTAGATGTACTGATTATATCGCAGATTATTGATTGAGTATGAAATATAAAAATTTCTAAGCAGAGGTTGGGACAATCTCCTCTGCTTGTCTGTAAATCTGGAAACGGTTTCGCGATTACTTCGATTGCTCGAGTTCGTGGATATAAACGAGCAATTGGCGGCGGGTGATCAACGCGTGACCGCATTCATAACAGAACACGGGATCTTTTTTCGATATAACTTGCGGATATTTCGGATCGCGGTAACGGACATCGTATCGGCCTTCACCGCAACTCACGCACCAGTATGGTGTCTCTGGTTTACGATGTGAGCCATCTGCTCTTCGGCGGTTGGGAAGTACCCACGCCGATCGCTTCAACTGAAAATCCAACACCCGTCCACTTTGCGGGTATTTTCCACAGAACGGACAAGCAACGGTGTGATGATTTTCCAGCATCAGATTGCAAGTTACGCAAAGCATGATCTTCCTCCTGATTGAAGTCTAAGGTTCTTGGCTGGATTTTACTCGATTAGTAAGGGAAAAACAAATCAGATGGGGATATTGAATCGATCAGGGCGCCTGGGGCGAAGCGTCCTGATCTGTTGAGAATGTAGGGGAAGTTAGGAGATGGCACAGGTCAGGCAGTAGATCTGACCGTTTGCCTCGAAGATTTCATCACTGTCCGCGACATGCTCCTTAAGCTTTCCCTCTCGTTCTTCGGTGGTGCCTCCTTCAAGTTTGACGGCGGAGATTGTTCGTCCTTTAGGTTGACGATGAAGGTACATCCAAAGCACCAACGATGCTTCACCAGTAGAAACTGGAATCCAGTACATACGAACCTCCTTTCCGGATTTGATCCGAGAATGTGCTTATGGGATTATATATCGGTTATCGGTTGATGCAAAATTATATTCAGAGGAAATTTTCTTCCGAAAGTTGATATAGATTCTTCGCTACACTCAGAATGACGAATATCAAAATGGATTTCCCTGCCTGCCGACAGGTTACTAAGTTTGAAATGACAGGATTAAAAATTAATCGATTTTTTGAGCTGATTCCGTTGCCAATGCAAGTTGCGATCTTTGGTGCCTAAATATAAAACAATTTTAGTGCCATGCACTTGGCCTAAGATTTGGGCGATTAACACTGGCCCAATTGGCGTATTGTAAGTCCAGTCGGGTTGCCACTGATTATCGGCGGGATTGGAGTCATTGTCACGAAAAAGTTGATAAATTTGTTGGGCGCTTAAGTTAGTATTTACATCGATTTGAAAATGCGGTCCCCACTGTGTGAGCATGGTTCGTTCGTGAGATAACACCATTTCAAACATGGGGTTCACTTGCGAATCTGGATTATCATTGGGATAATTCCAGTGATTGGGTATTCCCAAAAACATCCAATGCACGAACTTGTTGGGATTTTCTTCTTCAAACAAATCTAAATTAGCGAGTAATGCACTGCGTTGTAATTGGCGATATGTTTCGGCGGCCAAGAAAAATGAATTGCGGCCGGCAATATTTTGTTGAATTCCAAAATGATTCAGCTCCGTAAGATGTGGTTGCAGTTGCACGAGTAATCGTTGAAATTTTTCTAAGTCAAAATCAGTGGGTTCGTTCTCGATTTCTTGCGGAGTAAGTAGTAGTAAAACATCAAATGAATCACCAACCATAATTTGATCTTTTTCAAATCGTACTAATTCTCGATTACCAACTGAACACGCAATCGTATCTTTTTGATCTACTAGAAATGGACAACGATTACCAAAAGCCTCAGTCAGGGTTTGTGTAGCTGATAAAATTGTACTCCCAACTTCGATCCGGTAGTTTTCTTTCCTTTTGGGAACGATCGCGAACTCAGCGGATAAGTTGGATTGGATCGGTTTTTCGGACATACGCGAATTATAGTGAATTAAAATTTTTACGGGAAGTATTAAGTGGAAAATGGAGCTGACCAGGGTCAAAGACCCCAGCCAGCTTAGTTAGAGTTGCTCAAGCCACTGGAGAATTTCTTGCACGATTCGTTGTCCTTCTTCCCCGTACATACTCATGTGGGGAGCCCCAGGGACGATCCTCAGATCAGCAGTGTGCATCCAAGCTGTTTCTCGAGCTTGTCGAGATGAGATGACGCGATCCGCGGTTGTACGAATTACTAGAACGGGAATGTCACGGATTCGGATGTATCGGGGGAACAACATCTGAATGAGTGCGATGACCGATTCTGGGCCGACTTCGCGATGACGTCGACGTAATTCAGATTGATCGAGTGCATGACCAAACAGACGACGTCGCGCGAGATTTTCGTTGGCCACAAGCTCATACGGCGAGAGCTTTATCAGTGCTTTAATTACTGACCATGGGTGATCGATAAAAAAGCGGATTGCGGTTTTGAGAATTCCACTCGGTGGGACTGGGTTAAGGAGTATACCAGCCAGATAGTGATGCCGCTTGCGATTTAGCACCATTTGAACAATCAATCCACCCATGGAATGGCCGATCAGAATTACCCGCGACTGTTTACGGGCGATGTCCTCAACCGCGTCTACATAGACGTTGAGTGTAAGCCAACGGACGTTATGCTGATAGGCGTTTTGGCCGTGTCCGGGTAGTTCTACAATCCGTACACGATAATTCGCTTCTCGAAATATTTTGGCTAGACTAGTCCAGACCTTTCGATTGCCCCATGCTCCATGGACCAAGATGACGGTACCTCGCATGATGTACCTCCATAACTTAGATTAAGTGCGACTAAGATTAATTACACTATGGGACTAACCTAAAGTCGACTAAGAAAAAATGTGGGGGTAATATTAAGGATCGGAAGCTAGGTGTTGTTGCTGTATGACGCGAATACAGAAGGTAATCCCGCCAATTGATTTAACGCTGGATTTAAGCTGCGTAAGCTTAATGTTGGCCAAAATTAAGTGTCGATTGGAGAAAGAAATCCTGAAGTCTTATCAGTCCAAATGGCAACCGGTAAAAAAGCCATTTGTTAGATTTGTGAAAACATTTACCGAATCAATTTCATTGATTAAGTAAAGGCATAGACGTATAGGTTTTGGGACCAAATCCAAGTTCATTCGCACATTCTTTGGCTATTGTCAGATTTTTCTCACTATCTTCAACAATCACATCGATTGATTGATAATCTTTAAATATCTGATACCATGCGTTTTTATCCTTTTTACTTCCATAAATAGATATGTCGAAAATATCCAAATTATCCAGGGGAATTGTGAATTTATCTAAGATCCATTTCGTCGTTTCAACTTTCGAAGTTGCCACAATTACCCCGTGATACCAATTTAAGTTTTTAACAAAATTATCAATTCCGGTTTTGTTTGGATAGACTTGTAAAAGACCACGATTCACCGCTTCCCATTCGTCTTGAAGTTGATCAGATAAGTTAGATTCCGATTTTCCCACAGCGATCATTGCTCGATTGAATTCAGCTTCGTGTTTTTGAGGATCGAAGGAAGGATCGAAACTATAAATTACGCCACCCATATCTGAAATTAATATTTTCATGATTATATTTCTCCCGTATATATTTTATCAAAAGCAAATAAACCCATTTCAAAACTCAGTAAGGTTGAAAGATCGTTGATATACAGGTAAAAAT
>CAZZFC010000082.1:0-5195 GCA_964653325.1 uncultured Candidatus Saccharibacteria bacterium
AGTTGTAATAACATTTCCAGAAGCATCTTTGGGCGTCACCTCAATTCCTTGATCGCCAAGAACGTCAATAGCGTCGTTGGTCGGATCAGCAATTGCTGATGTCTCTCTTGTTAATACTGAACCATCATTAGAAGACGAACCCAACGCTCCAGCGGGAATATTAACTTCAAAATTATTTCCAATATCATTATTCCTAACAACTCCTCCCTGCGAAGGTCTTACAGAATACGGTCTTGGTTCTCTTCGCGTATAACCAGCAATTGTCGTCAATTGCAAATTTTGAGTTTCCGCGCCGGCGGCGGCTACTACAACTGTTGCGCTTGCCGATTCGTATCCGTCAGAACGAGCTTTCACTATCCATGTTCCCGCGTTCAAATCAAGGGTATAGTTATTACTCGTTCCACTCTGCGAAATATCAACATCGGCGACTACCATTCTTCCCGTGCCAGAAGTGGCGAAAACCATTGTTTCAAAAGTAATATTTTCTCCTGAGTCTATAGTGGAATCACTGTCCGCGTCAAGCCAAACTCGGCCGCTGATCGTTGAATCTGTTTTTGTAAGCGTTCTTGCTAGATCGGCATCGCTTGCCTGGGTTATGTTAGCCCCTGAAACATTGACTGTCCCGGGATCGGCGTTGTCAATACAACCAGTTTTTGTCGCGATTATGCTATAAGAACCATTAGGAATAAAAGAAACCGACCATGCCCCCAAAGAATTAACCTGGCTCAAAACAACTCTTCCATTTGTGGAATCTGCTAAAGAAACTGTTGCTCCTTCTATGCATGAAGATTCGCTTGAAGAAACTGTCCCGGAAACTGTGTAATAAGATGGCGGAGCAAAAGTAACGCTGGTGACCGCTCCACCCGTAACAACCACATTGCTGCTAGAACCAATTAGACCCAAGGTTGGATTATTCGCTCTTACTGTATAGGTTCCTGCTGGAACAATGACATCATAAACTCCGGCAGTGGGATTAGAACTAGTGCCATTTCTTTGCCCAGTTGAATCCACGGCATCAACAAACGCGTCCGTAATCCCCGCGATAGTAACTCTGATTGTTCCCGGTTGCGACATTGTTAAATTTTGATTTGCAAGAGTCGCGCCCGCTGTAACAGTCACACTGCTGATAACGCTTGTCGGCCCTTGTCCGGGGATAAAACCATCAATTGTGTAACCAGTACCAGAACGCGTTTTAATAGTATATGTTCCGTCCGCGCCAGTCACAGTGCCATTTCCGCCATTTGCTCCATGTATTCCCACAAAAGCGCCAGAAACCGAAGTGCCCGCTTGCGTAACTGTGCCTGTCACTGTGCCAAAATCAGCAGTCGCAGCCTGTAAATTTTTCCCGGTCAAATTAGTCTGCGCGACAACAGCTACTGTAATTGACGGCAATTCGCCAAAACCAGGAGCAAAAGCGCGAATTTGCCATTTCTTGGGCAATGCCTCCGTCCCGCCTTTTACATAAAGCGTATAGTTTCCTGAATTGTCCGTAGGAGCATCCGCCCACCCTCCTTGAGGATTGCCGGAATCGTCAACCTCCATGCCGGAAACATGAGCAAAAGGTATCGCATTGCCAGATTCATCAAGCACTCGTCCGGAAATTGATGTATCGCCCTTGGCAATAGTTAAAATTAAATCATTACTTGTAATACTCCCGATTGTAATTGATGAACCAGTAAATCCAGTAATATCATTAACAATTAATGTTCCGTTACAATAAACATCCGCGGTCGTGTTATTATCCACGGTCGCGACATCATTTACTTTTACTGTGCAAGTTGATGAGTTGGAGGGCGGCATTCCGGGCATATAAGCTTCAACAATATAAGTTCCTGGAATAACTTTAATGTTAAACAAACCATTTGTGTCGGTTTGAGCGCCACCAGCGGCTCCCATATCACTATTTGCCATAAGAGACGGCCTTGCCATTACAAAAACATTGCTAATTGCATTGCCAGAACCGTCAACCACTTTTCCCTTAATTTGATTCGTAGACGCGGTCAAAGTAAAACAAAGTTCATTAGCTTCACCTGCTCCGCTTAAACAAAGATCAGGCACCCCGACATCAGTAACCCCAACTTCAACCGGTTTGGGCGGCATAAAAGTAAAATCAGGGGGCGCAGGCGGCGATCCTGGGTCTTTGGGCATCCATGGGCCAACCCCTACCTGCCAATTGCCTCTGGAAAGGGGTAATTGAGCCGTGCCAATACCACTTCCGTTTAAAGTTACTTCTTTAACTGTGAAACCACCCGGGCATTGACCAGGACCCATGGTCATCCCCATTGATGAAGAAAATCCAAAAACATCAAGTCTTGTTCCTGCCAAAGCCGCGCCGCCGCTAATGTATACATCTAAAATATTCGCTGCTGCCACTGCTAAAATTGGAAAATTTTCAGTTTTGGTTTGCCCGCCAATAACATTGACATCGCGGAAAAAAGGACCGCCAGCATAATTACCTGATGAAATTGATGGTAAATTCAAATGATAAAACCCATCCGTTAAAGTGGTAAAACTATAATCGCCGCTCGCGTCTATTGTCTTGCAGTCAAACCCCATTGGCCCACCTAGACAAATTCTCAAGGCATTGACTGTACCGTCAACTCCGCTCTCTCCTCCATCAAGAGTGCCATCCAAGTCGCTGTCAATAAAAATTTTTCCTTGAATGGTATTGGGATTAGTGGGGACTGTCGCAATAAAAAATGGCATTGATGTTTTTGATTCAAGAAGAACGTTGGAACTATTATAAGTCTTGACATCAACGCTATAACCTGATGTGGAAAAATCTTTTGGCACAGTTGAATTGGTTATGCCCTGAATTTCAAAACGTATCATATCGCCGGCTTGTGTTGCCACCCCGCCCAGTGTAATGGTAATCAACCGTGATAAAGAATCGCATGTGATTGAAGCTACTGTAACTGTCCCGATAACCGGACCATTGATATCGGCATTCTCAAAAGTATCAGTCGGCCAGGTAGCGCAGGCGGCTGTAAAAGCAAAGCCAGATGGATAGGTCAAAGTAATTTTACCTGAAGCTGTAATAACGGAATCCGCGGGAAATTCCACTTTGTAGCGAGTAGTCACTCCGGCCATGGCGGATTTCGGAAAAACCGATACCGGCCTTGTTCCCATGCTAAAAAAATCCGGACCGCCTGCCATTCCGCCCGGACCAAGCATACCGCCCGTAGTTCCCGAACTTCCCACTGATCCATTGGCTTGATTCGGCGTGCCGACACCATTACCGGACAAATCTTGAATACTAGAAGAAGCTGTGACTCTAAATCTCTGAGTTGGCGGCATAGCAAGACCGTCAATCATCAATGTTTTAGTGTGCGGTTCGTAGCTTATTGATTTACCACTAAGCAATTCTCCTGTTCCAGCATCAGTAAGCGGAACCGTACTCCAACTTGTCCCATCTGGAGAAGATTCTATTGTCCACAAACTAACATTATTAACATCGTTAGCCCCGGCGCTTGACACTCCAGTACTATTAGCCACAAAACCAAATTTCATTGCCTCGGTAAAGGTAATAAAAATTCCAAAATTATCAGCATTGGCAAACATAACTGTCGGCGCCGTATTATCATAATCCGCCGCCCCTTGGCCATTGACATTATCTGAAACAGTAAAAGCCCGGACAGAATCACTCAACATAGCATTGCCAACAATATCTTTTACTCCCGGCTCTCCGCTAATAACTCTGATAAGAAATTTGTCGGTCGGCGCTCCGCTATTGCCCAAAATCACGTTTGGAGAAAGATGTATCCCTCTGCCATCAGAATCCATAGCCACTGTCGTTCCAGTAATTTCAACATCTGTCCCATCAACAGCGCTGTCACTATCATCGCAACCATTGCTCGCGTTGCTGTCAATATCATTACAATATAACTTTACAGTTGATGATGATACTGTGGCTCTGTCCAGCATTTCGTTAAAAGAAAATGAAAAATCATAACTCGCTCTATCCACGCCTGTCGCTCCGGAATCGGGAGAACTGCCCACAACCGTTGGGCCAGTATTATCCGCCGCCGTAGCGCGAAAATCAACAAAATAATCACCACTAGATAAAGGTAAATTATCCTCGCTTAAAACGCATGCCGCCTCTCCCGCGCCTCCACAAGACGGACTAGCGGCATTCCATGTAACAGGACTAAAACCCGATACGCCCCTAATAATTAATTTATAGTTAGAACCTTCTACTAAGGTTGGCGGCGTGATAATAAGTCTCGTAGCCCCATCTGTGCTTGACCAACCTGTTGTGTTAAGAAATAAATTTGAACCAGTGGCTACGCTCCCGGAAACAGCGAAAAGTTGAACATTACTGATATTTAAAATTGAACCATCCCCCGCGACTTTCATTTGTTTGGAAAATTCCACAATCATTTTGCCATTTGTCGGAAGCACTCCTGCCTCTCTGCTCGGCAAGGTAAAAAGCACAAATGGAGGAGGATTATATGCTCCGCCGCCGCCAAAACTAGAGGTTTGAAATTGAGAAGTAAAACTCTCGGCAAGAGCATTCCCCGCCGTGTCGGTGACTCCTGTTGTAACTGTAAAGGTATACCAAGTCCCGCTAGTTAAAGCGACATGCATACAAATAATTCTAGTATTACTATTTAGCACAGCGCTTGTACAAAGATTGGGGCTTCCCGTCGCGTCTCCGCCAAGAGCATTCCCCGCGTTTGCCTGAAGTTTAACATTTGCGGTTGTGACTGTGCTGGAAGCTAAATTTTCGCTAAATCCCCTATCAATCATAGCATCAACTGGAGGACCTACTTGTTCATCAGGCGGTCCTCCTACCCCTGTAGCAGTTGGGACAACTGTGTCTGCTATTAAGGCATTCGCTGGAATCATAACAGTTGCGTTGACATTTCCAGCGCTTAATAGATATGTCGCAAGCCCCGCAGGAACAGAAGCATTAAATCCATCTCCATTTGAAATAGTGGCGCTGGTTCTTACGGCGACAATAAAATTATAATTTCCTGTTATGGGCGAAGAAATAGCCGCACCGGCAGTGGAAACTGTCGTTGGCGCGCCCACATTTACCGTTGTTTGAGTACCAACGAGAGTATCTGTCCCGTCAAGCTGATCATCAGTAGCGCCATTGTCGGCAAAAACATAAAGACCGGCAATATCAGAAGATATTACCGTACCGGCTGTTTGATTTATTTGCAAAGCAACACTCTCTAAAGTTTCCGCCA
>CAZZFC010000083.1:0-5172 GCA_964653325.1 uncultured Candidatus Saccharibacteria bacterium
CTCTTCTTGGTCTTTTCCTCCAAATCCTTCTCTTCCTGTCATAGATACAGTGTATTTATCTTTAACATACTTGTCAAACTATACAAACCGATCCAGCGCGATATAATTAGCTGATTAATTATGATCATTTCAAAACATTTACCTCGTTATTATTTAAGTTTTATGGTGTTTTTGTTGGTTGGACTAATTACACTTAAGCTGACTGAGCCCCAATTTTTCCACACTACTCCCACCATCTCCGATCCTTTGTATCCATCTCCAACCTCAATTTATGTAAATAAATCAATCGTTTTAGATGAAAATCTTCCACAACCAATCCGTGAATCAGTTTCTAACTTTGTCAAAAACAATACTAATTATCAATATAAAGTTGATGATGGAATTAGTATATCTTCCATTGAAACACCCAATTTAATCTATCGCGAGATTTGGACATATACCACATTATTTAATAGCTTACGGGAAGAAGTAACCGATTCGGAAATCCCAAACCTATCCAAGCTTTATGTTTTAACCACTACGGATGATTTCCCAACCACTGGGATTAGCCCCGATAATATTATCAAAGTTAATAATCAAGTTGATTTACTAACTCAGATGACAAAGGACGACATTGCCCTAGTAAAATTTGATGAATTAATTCCTCAACTCAAAGTACTTACATATAACAATCAATCAATTTTAGATAAAACAATCACCAATGACCAATGGACGACTTCGATTAATTATTATTTAAGTGAGAATGCACCTTCAGACTTAGTTGAATATTTTAAAACGCAACCAAATTCAAAACGGGATATCTCAAAACTTACTACATTAGTTATGACTGGGGTAACCGCCATTAGCCGTGGAGTAGAGTATGAAATTCGTACTCACAATGACCCAATCTTTCCAGCCCGTGGAGTCATGGACGTATTATTAAAGGCCGATTTGACTCATGTTGATAGTGAAAATCCCTTTTTTGAAGGTTGTATTCCAGCGGATGAAGGAATCGTGTTATGTGGACTTCCTCGATCAATCGAAAGTTTGAAGGCAATTGGCACTGATATCGTCGATTTAACTGGAAATCACCAAAACGATTATGGTCCAGAAAAAAACTTGGAATCAATTGGTTATTTAGAAGCTGCCGGTTTTAGTTACGTTGGTGGCGGAAAAGATGTTAATGATGCCGCTAAAATTTTATATAAAGTAGTCAATGGAACTAAGTTGGCTTTTCTAGGCTATGCATATTTCGATTCACTAAATGGACCTACCTATCGATCCTTAGCTCAAGAAGATTACCCCGGCACAAACTTTTATGACGAAGAAAAACTAAAAGCTGATATTCAAACGGCGAAAGCTAATGCCGATTTTGTGATTGTTGATTATCAATTTATTGAGAATTATTCGTATGAGCCAATTCCCGGCCAATATGATGTGTTTCGCAATACCATTGATTTAGGGGCAGATTTAGTGGTAGGCGTGCAATCGCATCAACCCCAATTTATTGAATTTAGAGATGGCAAACCAATTTTTTATGGACTAGGGAATTTGTTTTTTGATCAGATGTGGTCGCTAGGAACTCGACAAGGGATTATTCCACGATTTACTTTTTACAATGGAAAATTAATTTCCATTGAAGTCATGACGACACTTTTATATGAGTACGCCCAACCGCGATTTGTTACCGGAAAAGATCGATTAAATATTTTAAATGAAGTATTACCGGCTAACGTTTATTGAATAGCTGCTTTAGTGATAGTTTATCTTTGTATTCAATTGACCCGAATTCAAATAGTTTAAATGCAATCCAAAAACCAATCGCAACATAAATAATCAGAAGTGGAATACTAATTAATGCTTCCCAGGTTGGCAGCGCTCCTAACGCGTTTCGACCCAAGAATATTAGCGGCGAGGTTAATGGAAAATAGCTGGTAATTCGAGCCACCAGTCCATTTGGATCAGCAAGAATAATCGTGACAAAATAAATCGGAGCGATTGCGGCAATAATGAAAAATGACGAAAATTGCTGGGCATCACGATAAGTTGGCATGGCCGCCCCAACTCCAACCATCGCGGTGGCGATCATTAAAAATCCGGCAAAAATATAAAATAAATTTAAACCAATCCCCAACACACTAATCGGGATTAGTGAAAAATCAATTTGAATCGGTAATCGATCAAGCGTAAACCATAACCCAATTCCACCCAAAGTTACTAAAACGATTAATTGGCTAATCACTATCCCCACTAGCCCCACAATCTTACCCCAAATTAGTTGTTTCGATGTTACAGTGGTAAGTACAATTTCCATCATCCGATTTTCTTTTTCTTCAGAAACACTCATGAGTAAAAAGTTGGTACCCATAAAAACCATAACAAAATAAAGAATTAAAGCAACAATCGGTACAATATATTTTTCTAAACGCACATCGTTTTCTACGCCGTTCTTAAAATAGGTTGTATTGGCTTGGATTGGTGAATTAAATAATGCAATTTTAGTTGGATCATTAACTTCAGACAAGATTATTTGCTTAAGTAACTCTTGCGCTACCGGCGTATATTTCCCGTAAGATATGATCCCTTCATCTTGGGTAAATATTTGAATTGATTTAGATAAAGCGATATCATTCGGATAGACAAATAATACTTCCGCTTGATTATTTTTGACCTCGCTTACCCCTTCATCAATACTATTTATCAACTCATACGGTGCTTGGATAAAATTGGGGTTGATCAGTCCTGTTTCATCAACAATTAAAATCCGTTTGACTTGTTGAATTTCCTCTTTAACCTTATCTTCAGTGTATTGGGCAGAATATCCCGAAATATACGTTACTCCAAACATAAAAACCGGAAATATTATCGTTGCCAACCAAAATGTTGGCTTACGAATTGTCCGAATATATTCTCGAATTGCAACTAATAGCAATTTATTGTTCTTCATTTTCCTCCGTTACTTTGATAAAAATCTTATTCAATGATGGTACGGTTTTTTCAAACTTAAGAATACGAACATTATTATCTACTAAATATTTTAAAATTTGATCTGACGTTATATTGGGCTTGGGACTTATTTCCACTTTATTTCCAATCCCATGGATTTGATACAACGAATCGCTCATAGGCAAATTACCTTCAATCGTAAGCTGAATCATATTATTGCCAAACGAAGCCTTAACTTCATTTAATCCACCGTATAAAACTCGTTTGCCATTTTTAATCATTACCAATCGACTTGCAATTCGCTCCACTTCTTCCATCTGGTGCGTAATAAACACCACCGTTGAACCATTTTTATTTAGTTCTAAAAGCATTTCCATCAGAAGTTCACGATTAACGGGATCTAAACCTTTTGTTGGTTCGTCTAAAATTAAGAGTTCCGGGGAATTTATAATGGCAACACCTAATTGAATTTTCTGTTGTTGACCAGAGGATAACTGTTTAATCTCAACATTCGCCTTATCTGCTAAACCCACCTTTTCCAAATACGATATCGCTGCAATCTTACTCCCCTGACTTTCCATCCCTTTAAGTTGAGCAAAATACATTAAAGTCTCTAAAACCCGAGCGTTTAAATAAAGTCCACGCTCTTCCGGTAAATAACCTAACATCGATGCCATCGCATCATCATAGACTTTGCCATTGATGTGGGTAGTTCCAGAGGTTGCTTGTAGAATATTTAGAAGAACGCGAATTGAAGTAGTCTTACCAGAACCATTCGCTCCTAAAAAGGCAAAGATTTCGCCAGGATTTACTTCAAACGATAAATCATTCACCGCGGTTTTACTACCAAATGTCTTTGTTAGATTGGTTACTTTGATAATAGGTTCAATCATCGATACGTATTATAATCTATACTAGTTTAGTTTTTAAGGAGGTGATTTATATGACAGGATTTGTAGATGACATCGAAAAATTAACGCTTGAAAATGAAAATTTCAGAAAAGTATTATTTACTGGTAAATATTGCCAACTGGTTGTGATGTCACTTCTTCCTGGTGAAGATATTGGGATGGAAGTGCATGAAACTGTTGATCAATTTTTTAGAATTGATGCCGGAACTGGCAAAGTCATTATGAATGGTGAAGAAACGCAGTTTAGTGACGGATATACGATTGTCGTTCCAGCCGGAACTCAGCATAATCTGATCAATACATCCGAAACTGAAGTATTGAAACTTTATACGATTTACTCTCCCCCCAATCACCCAGATGGCACAATTCATACCACTAAAGCTGAAGCTATGGAAGCCGAAGAGCACGAACACGCATAAATGTACCAGAGAATTTCAGATAAACACCTCCAAGCATCGGAGGTGTTTTGGTATTAAATAACTATCGATATTGGAGCTTAATTGAATTAACTATCAAATCAAATTCGGCAGAGTAATCGTTTGTCGAACGAAAATTATTTAATTGAATTTCATAACATCGTGTATTGGTCGAAACATGGATTTTCTGGAAATACATTTTGTCTGATGTTAATTCTTTATCATATACACTCACTGAAAATCCATCGATAAATTCTAAATTATCCTCTTGGTTAAAAATATATCCTTTCGTATCAAAACTAGCACAAGTAGTGTTTCTTGAACTTAATATAATTACATTCACATTTATTGCATTACTTGGCTGAATAATCACCTGATAATCTCCATCTAATGGATATTCCTCTACTTCCCAACCGGCAGGATATTCAAATTGAATCCCAACCGTATTGGTTGAATAGGTGTTTTTAACATAATTGTTTACTATCGTGTTACTAGAATTAGTAACTGTATTTTGTGTAGCATCTAATTTCCCCGATTCAGAATTAGTGACATTTTCTAATTTCGACTTTAAGTCATTAAGCATTTGGTTCCAATCATATTTATTAAATAACCAAAATCCAACACTCAAAAGTAATATTACGTAAAATATAAAAATCCCGAGTATAAGCAATATTCCACGTTTTGAATTTATTTTACCTGCGGTAACCATTTCGGAAGGGCTAGTCTTTATTGGCTGCATTATAGTTAATATTATCCCACATATTCAAAATACAGGCGTTCGATAAGAGTGATATCATCATTACATGACAGCGATTGATGTTTTGTAAGGCTTAGAAGAATTAGCTGCACCAAGAAAAGCTAACTTTTATCAACGCTTTTTTAAAACTGGCAAAGGCCAATATGGTGAAGGTGATCGCTTC
>CAZZFC010000084.1:0-5059 GCA_964653325.1 uncultured Candidatus Saccharibacteria bacterium
TATCCGATTTTCATAGCGTTGGGATCACTTCTGTTTGCGTACATATTTGTATCTTCAACTGTATTTACTACTGGAGTTTTGTTCCTTCTAATCTTGATCTGGTTACTATATGAAAAATCAACCAACGATCAATTTGTCGAAGAGGTGAGTTTGAACTTAACCTCCTTAAAAAATCGAATTACCGCAGTTGATGGGAGTACAAATGTGAATGCTAGTTCATCAATTATTGCTTTGATTGTTGCCGCTGTAGTGATCATTGTGAATGGATTAGTACTTTGGTATACCGTTTCTGATTTTGCGAGTAACGTCAGTTATGCAAAAGCAATTCGTGCGATTAATGAAAATAAACCCGCCCAAGAAATATATACCGCTCAAGGACAAGCGATTAATTTAAATCCGTATCGTGATGAATATCGCCGAGCCTATGCTGATACCAACATTCGATTAGCAAATATAATCGCCCAACAAAAAGGTACAGATATTACTGATACTGACAAAACAGACATTACGACATTAATTGAACAAGCAATCCGAGAAGTACGTGTTACAACCGAGTTGATCAATCCAAATAGTGCTTATAATTGGCAAGTTAGGGGTAATGTATATCAAAACTTATTAGGTGTTGCATCAGGAGCAGATCAGTGGGCATATGCCGCATACCAAAATGCAATTCGTTTAGCACCATTTGATCCATGGCTACGAGTGAACATGGGATCATTATTCTTCACTTTGGCACTAAATACAAAAGCCGAAGGCACTGAAGGTGAAGCACCTACTAGTGAAGTACCCAATGTACCACAATCCAAAGAAGCAAACTTAGCGCAAGCCGAAGCAGCCTTTTTAGATGCAATTCAATTAAAGTCTGATTATGCTAATGCTCACTACAATTTAGCCGCTGTTTATAAAGAAGCAAAACGCTATGATTTAGCTAAGACTCAACTTCAAGCAACCCTTCAAATTATCGATCCACAAAGCGCGGAATATCAACAAGTTACTACGGAGTTAGAGGCAGTTAAGAAATTAGCCCTAGAGACCAAGTAATTGAGTATTTCCCCATCTATTGACACAATCTGCTAGAATCTGATACATTTTTCTTAACGGGAAAACAATAGTTTTTGTTTTCACAAAAAGGAAAAATGCCAAATACAAATTATACTGCCACTAGCCCTCAAAAATATTCAATTGAATATATTTCAGTTACCGATTTAATTGCTTTGCTAAAGGAAAAAAAGATTAAAATCGGCCGCAATGGTTCCGATGCTTATAATACTCTACGTTATTACACCAGAATTGGACTCCTTCCAAACATGGTTCGGAAGTTTTCGGTGAATGATGATTCAGTAACAGGACACTATCCTTTAGCGGTAATTGATACGCTCGTTGAAATTGAAGGATTAAAAAATAAGGGACTTGATAATACCCAAATTAAAAATGTACTGTCTAAACCTTATTTAAACTCAGCGACGATTGTTGACCCCAAAAATCCAATTGCTGCAATTTCTCCGGTAGTTTCGAAAAAGTCAAACGTGCCACTGCATAATATTTTGACGGCGACAATGCTTCTTTTATTGGCGTTGACCATTGGAGTTTTTATTGCGGGAATGAACCCTAAGCTTGCAGATCAGATTAAAACTGCAATTAACGATTACAACAACAATTTTACATATAACTTAATTAATCGATTTTCTCCCGAATTAGCTGCAAAGTTATGGCCGAATATTTCAGAACTAGCTTCCAATGATCAAGATAAAGAAACAGGGGATGTTTTGGCCAAAGAACTACGCATGCCGATTGACAAGGATTTTCAAACAAAGTTTCAAGATTTTGGCACGGTCGCAGTATTTCGTGATCCGTATTACGTTAATCTTCGACTTGAAAATTACGCTTATAAAGACAAAACCGGAAAGTCGATTGGGCCGGATTACATTGTGGCTCAAGAGAATGGTAACGGTGTCTTTTACTTACAAGCCGGTGGAAATATGTATTCAGATGGAGAGTTGAATTTTGATTATGGTTATTTTCGACGAGGGATAACTACGTGGGGATTGAATCGATTTTACAATGATTTAGAGGTTTTGGGCAGTGGTGGAATTACGGTTCCGAATGGAAATATTACGATTGGCAATGGAAATATATTATTTGATCATTTAACTGGGAATGTTCGCATGAGTGGTGATTTGAATTTTGTGGGTGATCGCAAAATTACCGGGACTGGAACATTAACGATTGATCCAACATCGACGCTTGCACTTCAGTCAAATTTAACAATTGATAACAATGGCAATTTGGTCGCGCCGTCTTTGACCTCGCCCAGTTTGAGTTATTCTGGCAATATTTCAATTAATGCGAATTCAAGTACTGGAACTTCTCAGGTCACGATCACTAATCAAGATGATTCGCAGGTTGCCAATTTAATCGTTGAAGGTGATATTGCTGTTACTGGTGGCAAAATTACCTTAGCTACTGGGGAAACAATTGATGCCGAAATTACCGATCAAATTACCCTGAAATCCGATGGAAATATCGCGTTTGTTTTAGGTGATGCTTCAGGTCAGAAGAAATTGATTGTGTATGGCAGTGACGGAACTACTCAAGCATTTAATGTAAGTTCAAGCGGAGATGTCAGTGCCAGCGGGTCGTTAACCATTAATCAAGGTGCCATCATTACTGGGGATCTAAGTTTAGATGGCGATTTAATTCCAGAAGGAATTCACAATTTAGGATCAGTGGCAAAACCATGGACTACAGCATACATTGGCACCCTCGACTTCGGCACGAACTCTTTATGGGATGGCAACTTAGTCGGGGATTGGAACTTAAATAGCGGTAGTGTCAGTGCGATAAATAATATCCAGATTGATAACAACGTAACGGTTAGCAGTTTAACTACCGGAGTGGTACATACCGATGCAAATGGACTTTTATCATCTTTGCTTGGCGTAAGTGGCTATTTACCCAAATGGACCACCAGTGGACTTACTACCACAAGTTTGGTTTTTGATAATGGTACGAACGTGGGGATTGGCACCACCACACCCAGTACGAGCTTAGATGTGAATGGTAATATCACAATTTCGGGTACCGGCAATTATTTACGCCGCGATGTGAACAATGATGTTCTAAATTTATATGCGGCAACCACTCAAGCCACTGGATCATACATTCAAATCTTTGGTGATACCAATGCTACAAATAGCGGTGAAGTACGAATGACCAGTAAAGGCACCGGAGATTTTGTATTTAATAATGCACCAGTTGGAATTGCGACTGAATCAGAATTGGTACGAATTACCGATATTGGTAATGTCGGCATTGGAACTACGTCACCAGTTGCGAAACTGGATGTGAGAGGAGATGACTACAGGTTGAGCAATAATACTATAACAAAAGAATTTAATGTTGATTTTCCGAATGCTGTTGCCAATCAAAAAGTTGATTTTTATATGACAGGAACTCAATACGTTCGGGGAATTATAGAAGTTACTGTTGCAGATTCCTTTAACTATGGAAATGCCTCGGGATTTATCAAAAAAGTTTACGGAGTCGGACTTAGCCCAGGTGGAACAATATATGCAAACGAAGCCAGATACACCGAGATATTAGGAGCAACAGCAGATCATTGGGCATTATCTGATATATCCTGGGATGCTACAAATTCACGTTATAAAATAACATTAGTTCACAGAACAAGTTCTGCAAATAAGCCTCGAATAAGTATAAAAGTGTTTGGACAGTGGCCAACTACAAGTGATAATGCCGCAACATTTACGGTAGGAAGTATTTATACAACAGATGCTACCGTGTACGGGAGGCCGTATGAATACTTCAACAATAACGTCGGCATCGGAACGGCGAGTCCAACATCACGATTATCAGTTGGTGCTTCTTCTCAATTCCAAGTTAATTCTACCGGCAATTTAGTACGGGTAAATGATGTGGCTTACTCATGGCCAGGATTACAAGGTGCGGCGAATTCGACATTGCAGAATAATGGATCAGGGACTTTAACATGGGCAGATCCCACCGGAACGGGAACCATCGGTTTCTGGCAACGGAATGGTACCAACATAGCACCCACTAATATTGGCGATAATGTTGGAATTGGAACCACCGCACCACGAGGTTTGCTGGATGTGTTCAATGGATTAACGTACATTGGCGATGCATCGTATTATTTAAAACTCGGCGCTGTTTCGAATATTCCAACTATTTATGGATCGGGTGCATACCTTCGAATTGGCGATGCTGGAACTGCTGCAACCACGGGTGCAGACACTAGTGCATTGGTTGATGCGGAAGATGATTTGTATGTATCGGGGAATTTTCAAGTGGGAGGATCTTTCAGAACTCCTTACGCACAAACTGTCACTGTGGCAAAATCAGGTGGGGATTTTACGACAATTAATGCAGCATATACTTACGCTAAAACCTTAACACCATCCGCAACGAATCAGATATTGATTAAAATTATGTCGGGAGTGTATACAGAAACTTTAACAATAGACACATCCTATATATCCGTAATCGGCGCAGGAAGAGATAATACAACGATTACCTATGGAGATGGTTCTAGCAATACGATTTACAGCAACAGTGGTATTAGTGGTGTTACTTTAGCTAATTTTAGAATAGAAAACACTACAATTGGTGGATATGCTCTTGTTTTTACTTCAAATAATCCAACGATTTATGTACATAATAATACTTTAATAGATACAACAGGTTGGGATGGAATTAGTAATAACAGTGCAAATGCAATATTTGAAGATAATATTATCCAAGGACAAAGAATTGGGGTAAGTGCAGGATTTTTCCGAAACAATACTTTTCAGGGTGGGTCTTATGGTTTACAAGCGACAGGTGGTACTTTTCAAAACAATAAAATTAATAATCTGGCAGCTACAGGAGGGACTTATACTGGAAACTATATTTTATCAGGAAGTATAGGCGGTGGTGGTTTAACGATGAATTTTAAAAACAATTATTTTTCCACAGGAATCGGTGTTAATGGGAATGCAATCGTTCATTTTAACGGTGATAGGTTTGATAGTAATATTGT
>CAZZFC010000085.1:0-4995 GCA_964653325.1 uncultured Candidatus Saccharibacteria bacterium
GCTTGGTGATTTTAAAACCATGGTGCAGTCGACTGTTTAATTTAATGATTGAAGTTTCAAGTGGTATCGATTTAATTGTTTGAATTTTTTGACAGCCCAGACAAATTAGATGGTGATGGTGGGGTTGATTTGATATTTCGTAATGAATAGCGCGGGTTGATAAATCTAATTTTGTAATGATTTTATGTCTCAGTAAATTATCGATCTGTCGATAAATAGTTGTTTTATTTCGAACGATTCCCATTTTTAGTAATTGTTTGCGTATTTCAACTACTGTCAATGGTTTTGGTGCTTTTTGGAAAAGGCTAATTAACGTTAAACGGATTGCAGATTTCGAATTTTGTGAAGGAGATCGTTTAGTAATCGCTTGATTTTTCATCATGATCTGAATCGATTAACTCTACGAGATCATCTTGGGAGTGCGTCGCATGTGAGTGCGGTACTATCTTAGCTGTAAGAAACATCAGGATTACACCTAAAATAAAAGCGGTTAACAAGCTTTTTCGTGAATCTTGAGATTTATTTATTTCAGGAAGAAAATCACTTGCCCCCAAGTACAAAAATACTCCAGCAGCAAATGCCATTAATAATCCTAGAATATTCTCAGACGGTTGAGTCATTATAACCAATCCCGCCCCAATCAAAGTCGTTAATGAAGAATATAGATTGATTAAAACAATTCGTTTTTTGGAATAACCCGCCTTTTGCATAATTCCAAAATCTCCAATTTCATGCGGAACTTCGTGTAAAAATGTTGAGATTGTTGTAATAACTCCCAAACCAGGGCTGATTAGGTATGCGCTGGCAATCACTACTCCATCGATAAAATTATGAATGGTATCCCCTATTATGACTAACGGCACTGAACTTATTACTTGATGTCCATCCTCATGATGATGAATTTGGACAAAAAAGTTTTCAAAAATATATGATCCAATAAACGCAAGTAATACAATTTGAAAAACGACTTCTCCACTCAATTCAAGCGCTTCCGGCATTAAACCAATTAATGAAACTGTAATTAATACACCGGCGGCAAACGGTACGGCGTATGAATTCAGCTTGGCCGACCATGCTTTGATATTTAAAAAAACTACTCCACCAATCAATGCGAAAACACTCCCCAAAAGTGAAAGTATAAAAATATTAACTACACCCGCCATATATAAGATTATATTACGCAACTCAGTTGCACTTGTCAAACGTATGCAATAAATGTTAGATGTTATAATTAATCATTATGCTTGGACTTAGTTCAAATGAAGCCCAAACAAAATTATCGCAATATGGTCCAAACGAGTTGCGCGATTCAAATCAGGTAACTCCCTTGCGAATCCTAATCCGACAAATCCGTTCCAACTTTGTATTATATATGTTATTTGGTGCAGTAATTATATCTTTCATTGTTGGAAAATTTACAACCGCTTATACAGTTATCGGAGTTATCGTTACAGTCATCGGGACTGGTTTTATTCAAGAATACAAAGCTGAAAGATCTATTTCGGATTTAAAGAAAATGGTATTACCTACTTCTTATGTAATCCGAGATGGAAAAAAACGCAGTATTTCATCTAGCGAAATTGTTCCAGGTGATGTTTTAATTTTAAGTACCGGTGAAAAAATTCCCGCCGATGGGGAGATCATTGAGTCATACGAACTCCAGGTTAATGAGGCAACGCTAACCGGTGAATCCAAAGAAATCAGTAAATCGCCTATTGGTCAGGATCAATCAGTCACTGACAACAATCGAGTTTTTATGGGAACATATGTAGTAAACGGAAGAGCATTTATTAAAGTCACGCATACAGGAATGAACACAATGTTTGGAAAAATTGCACACTTAATATCCACTGCCGAAAAAGAACTTCCATTACAAGCTAAGGTAAATCAAATTGCTAAATATATGGTAACCATAGCGATAATCATTTCGATCGTAACCGGATTAATCATGATTTTTAGAAGTCCCGAACTCAACACTTCAATAATCATCGAAATTCTCATTTTTATTGTTGCACTTTCGGTGTCAGCCTTTCCGGAGGGTTTTCCGGTAGTTCTAATGACAACCCTTGCAATTGGTGCAAAACGAATGTCAAAACATAACGCAATTGTGAATCGCATGTCGATTATTGAAACACTCGGTGAAGTAAGTACTATTTGTTCCGATAAAACCGGTACAATCACCAAAGGCGAGATGACCGTTAAACACATCTTCACCAGTGATCAGGCTTATACTGTAACGGGCATCGGATTTGATACTAATGGTCAAATTATACATAATGAAACCCCCATCTTGATTAAGGAACACACCGACCTGCACCAGCTTATCTTAACCAGTTTAATTTGTAACGATGCCGATTTACAACGAACCGAAATTAACGACGAGTATCGTGTTATTGGTACTCCAACGGAAGGGGCGCTTTTAATATTAGGTGCGAAGTTAAACATATTTAAAGACGGAATTACCAGCGAAAGAAAATCGGAGATACCTTTTAGCTCTCAACGAAAAATGATGTCGATTATCGTTCAACAAGAAAATGATTTGATGGTTTATGCAAAAGGCGCGCCCGAGGTATTACTATCCAAATGTAGTCATAAATTTTGTGACGGAAAAGTTGTAAAATTAGTTGAGTCAGATCGATCAAATATTGCAAATACCCAAAAAGTCATGGCTGAGTCGGGTTATCGAATGTTGGGCCTTGCTTATAAAAAGATCAGCCAAACAACCGAAGAAAATCCCGAAGAGAACTTAGTTTTCTTAGGTCAAGTTGCAATGGAAGATCCACCTCGCGAAGAAACGGCTGATTCAATCAAGACTGCCGAAAAAGCCGGTATCCGAGTAATGATGATTACCGGTGACCATAAAGACACTGCGTTTTCAATTGCCAGCCAAATTGGTTTAGTACCTAAAATTATCGATGGCGCCCAGATCGATCAATCATCCGATAATGAACTTGCAGTTTTACTCAAAGAAAACAACGTCTTTGCTCGAGTAAAACCTGAACATAAAATTAGAATTGTTCGGGCATTAAAATCAATCGGCGAAATTGTCGCTATGACCGGGGATGGAGTTAACGATGCACCAGCTCTTAAAGAGGCGCATGTTGGAATCGCGATGGGTAAAAACGGTACGGATGTTTCACGTTCGGCTGCAGATTTAATATTGAAAGACGATAATTTTACCACAATAATAACGGCCATCGCCGAAGGTAGAACGGTATTTAATAACATCCGTAAATTTGTGACTTTTCAATTAAGTTGTAATGTGGCTGAATTAATGATCTTATTAGTCGGTTTACTTTTAGCCCCTTACTTTGGCTGGCAAGTTCCACTTATGTTATCCATCCAAATCCTACTGATGAATCTTGTTACCGACAACATGCCAGCGATTACATTAGGGCTCAATCCAAGCTCGAAAGATATTCTTCTCGATAAACCCCGTAAAGAGAATTCGATCCTTAATCCAGTCCTGATACGGTTATTATTGTTCACCGCATTTTTAATGATGATTCTAACTCTTTCGGCAAACTATATCGCCAGTAACATCTTCAATTATTCCGCTGAGCAAAGCCGCACGTTCGCCTTTGTCACGCTAGTCGTTGTTGAAGTTGTCACCGCATTTAGCTTCCGATCTTTCAGAAAATCAACATTAAATCGATCCCCCCTCGTTAACAAGTACTTATTTATCGCAACTTGTTTGTCTATGTTAGTAACTTTAATCGTAATTTATACCCCAGCTAGAATTTTATTCGAAACGACAGTTTTGAATTTTACTGATTGGATTGTAATTGGAGTACTTGCAATTACGATGGTTGTTCTAAACGACATTATTAAGTACATCAATAATCAAAATCAAACGTACCTTAATGCAACTAGATAATAATTAGTCATTCTATAAAAAAATTTGGGGTAAAACTTACAATAATCCCTGATCGGCTTTGGTATCGAGTTTTAGACGTTTGATAAATATTTCACGGGCTTTTTCCACATTTTCTGATTTTCCCTGCCATACTTCCATGGCTTCATGCTGAATTGCCCGGGCATACGAAAAAGTTATTGGCCATGGCAAAGGTTCGAGTTTGGCGATTTGATCTAAATTAACTGTCGCCTGGTTTGGAGTTTGACCACCAGACAAAAATACCACGCCGGCAACTTCCGCTGGAACAGAATTTAGTAAACATCGTACCGTAGATTTAGCAATATCCTCTTTAGTTATCTCTTGATCTGACTGATCGCCAGGTACCACCATACTGGTTTTTAATATCAACGCCTTTAAATCAACCCGGTATGCTTTTAGTTGTCGAAATAATTCTGTTAGTGTCGCCGTGGTTACTTCTTCGGCTTTCTCGATATTATGATTGCCATTAAGCAGCACTTCAGGCTCAACCATCGGTACAATACCCTGTGATTGGCAAATTGCGGCATATTGGGCAAGTAAAAACGCATTCGCCTGAATTGCTTCAAAGGTTGGTAGAGTTTCTGAGATCGAAATCACCGCTCGCCACTTTGCAAAAGTAAGTCCCATTTCATGGTATTTTTCTAACCGAATAGCAAGGCCATCTAATCCCTGAGTAATTACTGCACCAGGAAAATTGATTAAATCAATCGTACCAGCATCGACTTTAATTCCGGGCAAGATTCCTTTTTGTTTGAGTAAATCTACAAAATTAATTCCAGTATTATTCTTTTGATAAACGGTTTCATCAAACAATATTACCCCATTTAAATAGTTTTCAATTCCATCGGCGGATAAAAACAAATCACGGTATAAGCGCCGAGTTTCTGGGTTTCCAATCACCCCAATATCCTCCAAATGTTTATTGGCAGTATGTTCGCTTTCATCGGCAGCTAAAATCCCTTTATTGTTTAATACTAATTGATTGGCAATTTTATATAGTTGTTCGATATCTTTATTCTATACGATTTACTAAAGACTTCAATCAACTGTATAAGTCAAGGACATATGCGACATACCTCCTTTCGAAACGAAGTACTCAA
>CAZZFC010000086.1:0-4969 GCA_964653325.1 uncultured Candidatus Saccharibacteria bacterium
TAGATGTTGATCCGATAACAAAGTCAGTGCCTAATATTTTATAACGATTTTTTATCTCCATTATGTCGTTTAGATTAATTAAATTCGATTTATTCCGAATATCCGAACCGACATATACGATCTGGGTTTTATTTTTTAAATGATAATATTCGGCAATATTATTAGAAACTGGTAAATATTTTGTAACTTTCCAATCTGTGAATTTTAGTAATTTATGTGAAAATTCAAAATCTCTAATAAATAATATTAGTTTTACTCTCATTATTACTGACGTAATAAAACTAACATAAAAGGCTCTTTCAACATTCGCTACAATATAATCCGGCTTTATTTTTAAACATATTCGGATCGATTCAAATACAGATTGAATAAACTTAAGTATTGAATTAAAAGAGATCGGTTTTAACCTCTTAAACGAAATAAATTTAACATTTCCGCCAAGTAAATCAGTTGCTTGCTTTACAAACTCGATTGATTCTTTCGAGGAAATTAAATAAGGTTCGAATTTATCCTTATTAAGATATCGAATATGTCTTAAAATCGCAATCTCGGCACCTCCCATAAATGGAGCATGATCAAAGAATATTATTTTTATCCTATTTTCAGTACGACTATTCATCCCAGCGAAATTTCTACAATCTTATCATAATCATCATCCGGAGCAACTATGTTCCGGGTTTTAGATCCACAACTTTCACATTCATAACAAATTTGAGTTTTAGAATTACGTTTATCAATACTAATGGGTTTTAATAACCCTTTACATTGGTTTTGACGATCGCCCGGGTTGATATCAATATGTAAACCATATAAACATAAATTGCAATGATCCCGACTACTTGTTGGATGAATCTTAACTTCACAATTACAGTTAAGACATTGAAATTCTTGGTTATTTTGAACAAAATGCTTCATATCCTAAAATTAATAGATTCGATATAATATATTTGTCTCGGATTCGTAGCTCAGCGGCAGAGCGCTTGGATCACACCCAAGAGGCCGATGGTTCAAATCCATCCGAATCCACCACTTAACCAAAAATCTACTTGGCATGGTGGATCGCTACAACCGGGTTTTTTCGAAGAATCTCCGATAACTCCTTATCAGATAGCTTTTTGCTTACATATGCGTCTTGAATCGAATTGGGGAGATTTAACACTTTAAGTATTTCCTCGATTTTTTCTTCTGAAATTTTAATTCGTGAACTAATCATTTTCTTCGTAATTCCTGGGCGTTGCAACAATTTGTTAATACATATAGCTAATTCAATAAAATTGATATTCTCACGTTGTAAATTTTCTTCAATAAACAGTAACAGTAATTCTAATGCACTAGCATCAACAATCATCGCTGGAATTTTATTAAGTCCAGCAATCTTTGCCGCACGCCATCGCCGTTCACCTGCAATAATCTGAAGACCGGCCGCTGTTTTACCAACTAAAATTGGGGAAAAAACTCCATATTGGCGAATTGATTCAGCTAAGTGCATAATTGCTTCTTTATCTAAATGTAATCTTAATTTTAAGGGATTAGGTGATAATTTATCAATTTCAATATACTCAAATTCATATTTAATCATACCTTTAGTCTAAGATTGATTGGATCAAAAGTAAAGATGAATTATTGGACTACTGGCAAAATATCAATAAATATTTTACTTCGACGAGAACAATATTTGACGGTCCCATCAATCAATGCGAAAATAGTATGATCTCTTCCCATTCCAACATTTCTTCCGGGCATATACTTATTTCCCCTTTGTCTAACAACAATACTTCCTGCTGTGATTTTCTGATCACCCCAAATTTTTACGCCTAAACCAATATGGCCTTTTGACCTTTTACCTTGGCCTGCTCGTGATCCAACTTGCTTCTTTTTTGCCATTAAATTATCCTTTCCTTTCTGTTATCTCGGTAATTTTAATTTTCATTTGTTGTTGTCGATGACTTAATGGTCTTCGATACACTTTGTGTTCAAAACGAATTCCCATTTTTTTGGCTGATTTATAACTACTCTCACAAACTCCTTTTACAACGATATTTAGGTAAGGTTTTCCAATTTGAACTTCTCCATCACGATAATATAATATTACTTTATCAAACAAAACCTCTTTTGAATCGTCTAAAGCGACATTTTCGATTGTAATAACATCTCCAACCTGAACTCGATATTGGATACTTCCTGATTCAATTACGGCATATTCCATG
This sequence comes from uncultured Candidatus Saccharibacteria bacterium, assembly GCA_964653325.1. Lineage (GTDB taxonomy): Bacteria > Patescibacteriota > 4484-211 > 4484-211 > CAZZFC01. Next base: position 2,208 of record CAZZFC010000086.1, read on the forward strand.
CACAATATTGTATCATGTAAGTAAATACATCTTATAAGTTAGAGCTTGTTTTACAAATATCACTAGTTATACATAATTTTACTATCCATGAACTAGATATCGCAATAACTTTTACTTATAATTATGGCGGTAAATAGATTGGATAATCCCTAAGCTAACAAGAGTAGTAACAATCGCCGAACCCCCATAACTCATCAATGGTAAGGGAATTCCAGTAATTGGCAATAAACCAATATTCATACCAATATTAATTACAACATGGCTCAAAAACCATGTGATGATTCCAACAACAATTAATTGTGTGTAATAATCGTTGCATTTCCATAGAATTTGAACCATCCGAAAGATTAAAATTAAATAAAGCAATATCAAAATTATCACCCCAATAAATCCTTGCTCTTCGGCAAATGTCGCAAAAACAAAATCGGTATGCTGTTCGGGTAGATATTGTAAATGACTTTGAGTCCCTTCTCCCCAACCTCTGCCACTAACTTCACCTGAACCTACCGCAATAATCGATTGAATGACATTATATCCAGCCCCAGTCGGATCGTGAGATGGATTTATAAAGGTATATATTCTCTCCTTTTGATAATCATGTAATTGTGACCAAGCAATTGGAATTGATAATATCCCAACTAAATACAAAATAAATATATATTTCAATTTAATTGGGGTTATGTGCAAGCTTACAAACCAAATAAGAACCAAGACCATTGCACTGCCTAAGTCAGGCTCAATAAATATTAATATTGCCGGAATTGCAAATAATCCTAGATTAATTATGAAATATAAGATCTGATTAATTTTTGTTTTGATTGTATTTAAAAATGTTGCCATTAATAAAACCGATGTAATCATACCTAAACTCGAAGGTTGAAAATTGATTGGGCCAAGATCAATCCATCGTGACGATCCTCTCGTAGATCCCCCAATAAACAATACCAGAATTAATATAAGTAGCGAGATAATGTAAAGTGGTAATGCAAAATATTGTAGATAATAATAATTGACTGAGCTGATTATAAAATATAATAAAAATCCAACAAATATCGACAATAATTGGATATTGATTAAATTTTGTTGTAAAACACTACTTTGACTCGACTGCGCACTAATTGTGCTTTGAATTGTAAATACACTAATGCACAAAATTGTAATAATCGTTACAATTGATACAATATCAAATTGCTTTAAGGCTGATGGTAAAGGAGGAGTCATCAAGTCGGATTGTATCTTGAATATCAAAATTTTCCAAAGGTTGTTGTGTAAAATTATCTATTAATAATTTTTGTTTTAAATCTATTTGATATTTTACCAACAAATCATTCATTTGTGGATAATCTGAAACAATCATACATCTAATTTTTTGATTATATTTATACATAGCACTACGGCGCATAGCTTGAATTTGTCGAATTAATTCACGTAAAATTCCTTCTAATTTAAGTTCTTCGGTAATATTTGAATCTAAGATAACTTTGATGTCAACTTCGTTTACATCAACTTCAAAATCCATTGTTTTAATATTTACTTCATCTAAAAGTATCTCCTTAATTTGCTCAGTTAAATCCGGTTTTTGTTTTAATACAACCGTTACATTTGATAAAGGTTGTCGAACTTTAAGATTACTTTCCTTCCTTGCCGATAATACTTTTTCGGTTATTTTACGTATAAGATTCATCTTAGTTTCAAGATCTTTATTAATATAATCAGGAAAAATTGCTGGCCATTCGGTAAGATGAATAGATTCGGAATCATTATCATTACGTAATTGTTGATATATTGATTCGGTAATAAATGGGATAAATGGCGATAATATAATTAACAAATTATTTAAAATATAACCTGTTGTTAAATAAAAACTAATTTTATCTTCCTCATTAAATTTCGCTGAAGGGCCAACCCGATCTTTTGATCTTCGAATAAACCACTGCGAAAGATCATTAACAATAAAAGTTTCAAGCAATTCAACACTCGATGGGGTATCGAAATTATCTAAAAACTGATTCACATCAATTAATACTGATGTAAATCGACTTAAAATCCACTGATCTAAAACATTATTACTTTGGGGTAAAGTTTCTTTTAAATCGGGTTGATCTAATAAATAATTTTGATTATAGAATCGATAAATATTCCAAAGGATTTGTAGAAATCTTTTTCGAACTTCATCTAAAATATTATATCCAAATCTTAAATTCCCAGTCCCAAAATAATTGGCGGCTCTTTCACGTAAATATAACCAGCGAATGGAATCGGCACCGGCTTTTTGGGCCGCTTCATCAAATGCAATGGCGTTTCCCTTACTCTTATGCATCGCATCACCTTTTTCATCGACCAAAAAACCAGTTGCCAGAACATTTTGCCATGGGGCTTTACCTTCAAGGGTCACTGACATAAAGAGCGTGGCATAAAACCAAAGCTTAACTTGCGCGACATATTCGGTAATGAACTCAAATGGATACCACTGCTGCCAATATTTTTTATCATTGAGATAATTCACCGTTGAAAATGGAACAATTCCGGCATCAAGCCAACAATCACCTACATCTTTAATTCGTTTCCACACTCCAGATTGAGTTTTACCATTAATCACAATTTTCTTGCCATCTAGAGTTATTTCATCAATCCAAGGTCTGTGAAGCTCGGGTAATTGGTCAACTTTTTCTGGTTCCAAAGCAAGATTTCTAAGTTCTTCCTTACCACCAACCACATAATACTGATTACCGTCTTCGGAAACATAAAAAGGTAGAGCTAAG
>CAZZFC010000087.1:0-4955 GCA_964653325.1 uncultured Candidatus Saccharibacteria bacterium
GTGGAACCATTCCGGGTGGGGTTGGGGTCGGCGAGATCAGCGGATCTGGGGTTGGTGTGGCGGTTGGTGGTGGTACCCCTGGGATTGATGCACCACCTGGAAACACTCCGCGAATCCCATCAAAAATACCCTCAAATCCTTGTCGAATTCCATCAAAAATATTTCCACCGCCGCCACTACCACCATCAAAAATATCTGCCCTGGTATTAGTCTGAAATAATAAAATTAAAATCAAAAACACAAACAATTTGAGCAGCTTAATTTTTAACATCGTTACTATTTTTATATCACGTTCGAACTTTTACAGCTAGTGTTTCCAGGTAATCACGTAATATTTGCTCCGCGGAAACACTATGGATTTTTTTATTTTTTTCTTGAGTAGACTCTCCCCTTAATTCTGTGGTTGCCTGTTGTGATGATAGGTATTCATCAACAATCGTTACATTGACCTTACCCTCCAATTTTTCTTTTAATTTCTGTATTTGTCGTTTAGTTTTCACCCTTCCGGTTGAACCAATTATTATAACCTTAATTTGAAACTCCCGAATCAATTCATCTAGTTTATCTACAAGTCGAAAAAGGGTAATATTCGCAATCGCCGGTAGAATATTAATTCCGACACCGCTTTGATACATAGCGACTCCCACATATTTTTCTCCCCAATCTAAGGATAAAATTCGATCGTTCATGTTATTGAGCCAAAGTTTGCACACTCACTTCTAACCGATTCGCAATACCTGGTAAATGCGCAATTGCACTTGGTAATTTTGGCCGAATATTAATATCAAAGCCACTTACTTTTTCGATTGATTTTAAATAATTTTCTGCCGCATCAATCTTTTTGCCAGTAAGCTCTGATTTTATTTGATTTAAATCCAGTACTGGAATAATTAATGCCGTCACAGTCGCACTTACCTGCAGTTTGTCGTTAGCAATTTCGCTCTTATCAATTTTGACAATTTGTTCCGCATTCGACATTTCATATCCAACCGGCAGATTGGCTTTTACATCTGCTTGCAATAATGCCTTAACATCACTATTGGCAATTACGGTAACTCGGGCTTGAGCTTTAATTGTAGCCGTAAATTTGGCTGTTTCTTCGTCAATATTTTTATTATACGTAATATAGTTATTACTAAAAACAATATTATCCCTACTATATGTTTCGCTGGAATTAATTTGGGCTTCAACTTCTTTTATTAAATCCGCTTCAACTTTAGCTTTGATTTCAGTTTCCGCCTTTTGTTGATCCTCTTTTGTTACAATCGTTACTTCCCGAGATGATCCACCCGATAAGGCAACTGGGTTCCGAGCATATGATTCATCAATATTAAACCCTTCAATTAAAAACTGGGAATTGGCAATTAAATTATATGTATCACCGATATCCGAAGCCGTAATATTCACTTTATTCACTCCCGCCACAATTGATGGCAAACCCTGGTTACCAACCGAAATGGTTGCAGGTGGAATTGTTACACCGCTAGTTAGAGAATAAGTTAAACGCTCACTCCCACTAGTAGCATAAATTACGGTTCCAGTTCTAAGTTGTAAGTCGCTGGTCGTTTTAAAATTGTATACTTCAATTGACCCAGTCGCTTTTTCACCTACTGTTTTTTTACCGGTTGCATTAAATTCGCTACTGGTTTCTTTCTCAACCGCAATTATTTTCCCCGGGATAGTCATCGAATTTGGATTAACCTCGTTAAGTGAGGTGTCAACGAAAATTGTGGCAGAACGCTGCACATCTTTTTCGGCTACATATAAAATCACTGTTCCCTGGGGCAGGGAATAATATACAAACAATCCCGCACCCACTAAACCTAAGATCATCATCACAACGACTCCAAGTAATAAACGTCCTGGCCGAACCGAAAATCGCTTGGAACTCTTTTGTTGATGATTGCTTTGATCAGTCGATGCAACTTCAGTTATATGATTCTGATCTGATTTGACTAGATCCGCTCCGATTTCACTTTGGGTTGGCGGTTGCATCATATCAGACATATGCCACATTTTACCTACACTGTAAGTCACATTTTCCAGATACTTAATGTTTTCGCGATTTTCATTCATGATCGAATTAGCTTCAACTATTACTTGCACCACCGTATCGGTGGTCGACTTAATCTCTGATACAATTTGCGCAAGCCTAAGGTTTTCATTAATTACGATTTTCATAATTGTGTTTTGGTTAAATTATCAAATACCGGATCTTGCCCAGATAAAATTTCGACTTTAGGAAAAGTATTAAATTTACCCTCTTTCATCCACGGATAAGTGGCAAACGCGGACTTAACCTCAGTTAAGTGTCGAACTTCTCCACCAATTACCATATTTGATGGTAAATAATTTGCTTTTACACCTTGTAAGAAATCGGCAATTGCCGAAACTAATATTTCGGTTACCTTTTCAACTTCTTGATGCAGTGTAAACGAACGATTTTGATCAAGATGACCTTGCGTATATTGTAGTTTCATATTCTCCGCTTGTTCTAATGTCACTTGAAACTTGTCGGCAATTTTTATGCTAATATCAACCCCACCAATAAAAATTGACCCCGTGGCCATCACTTTATTGCGTTCAATCACCACCACTTGAGTCACACTCCCACCGATATCAATAAAAACATAATCACCATAAGTCTCGTTTAAAGCCAAAGCTACTGCCGTTGACGTATCCACGACCGAAATTGCTTCTAGATTAAGTTGATCAAGTAACGAATTGATCGAACGAATTCGCGCTTCATCCATAAAATAATGCAGTACGGTAATTTCAATTTCACTACCCGGCAAATCAATTGGCGTAATCACTTTGGCACCATCTACCATGTATCCAGTGAATACTGACTCAATTCGAATATAAGTTGTGTATCCTTCTTTACTAAAATCCTCAGTGGCTTTGGTAAGAGTTTTTTCCTCAACTTCTTTAGCTAATTTTTCAAACTCTTTACTATTTAAACCCACATCTTTGTTCTCGCGTTTAATCCGAACCCGATAAGACTTAGTATGGACCACGCCACCGCTTAAACCAATAATTGTTTTTTTAGCCGTAATACTTGATTTTAAAGTAACTTCCTCTAATGCTAAATCCAGCGTATCAATAATGGTATCTAAATTTAATATCTGACCACCGTACATGCTGTTATTGGGTACGGGTTTAATTCCGATACCTAATACCTCAAGTGGTTTAACATCCGTTTTGGGTTTACACACCGCAACTTTAATGTGGCTACTTCCCAAATCAATTACGTTATAATATTCACTGTCGCGCTTGAAGATTTTTGATATGATTGGCAGTTTCATAGCTTAACTCTAACGTTTATTATACCAATTCGCAAGATGACAGATGTTTTTAGATGTCGTCATGTTGAGCATCACGAAACATCCATGCATTTGTGGATCCTTCGTTATACTCAGCCTGCCCCAATTTATCGGGGGATGACGAGTATTTTGGGTTGTCATTCCGAACGTATGTGAGGAATCCCTTTGATTTGTAATGTGTTGAATTAATACAAAGCGATTTCTCACCACTCGCTTTGCTTGGGATTCGAAATGACAGGTAACCTCGTCATTTCCACCTCTGCGGCGTGGCAGGCAAGTCAGTCACTATGTTTCTTCAAAAGACAATCAATCAATAGATCGTTCGCCAACTATAAGTATCGGCCGCGTCTTTGGCACAAACTTCATAACTATCTTTCACTCCGGCTCCACCCTGGGTAAACCAAGTGGTCCCGCGAGTTGTGGCATCACAGGTAGGTTTTGCCGTAACGGTATTTTGCCGAATTCCCCCATTCACTTCTAATGCTTGCGTTGGATCAGTAGTACCAATCCCCAAATTCCCTGAAGTATTGAGTGTCATTTTAATTGTATGGTTAGTACCAAACATTAATGGATGGTTTGATATGCTCCCAACGACACTGGCGTAAGCAGTGGCTTCAGGGAATAATGCCCCACCCGTACTCCGCTCAACTCCCACAAACATTTGACCGTTGTTTTGAAAATACATATAGGTTGTGGTTTCGCCTACCGAGGGTTGTAGATGAATTGTGGGATTTCCTCCCATAATGTCTAATGAGTAACCTGCCGGAACTGTAGTACCAATCCCAACCTGCCCAGCGATTACCAAGTTTCCATCGCTAATCGCAGCTGTTTTGTACGCTGACCCAATCGCTTCCCCACCTGAAACCGAAAGCGCGGCACCTTGATTCGTTGTCCCAATCCCTACATTTCCAATTGATCCAATCACCGTCGCCAAGTCTGACCACACCGGCATGTCACCATTTATAGATAGAACTTGATTTGTTGAACCAATTGCTAATGGTTGGGGTGAAGTTACAATTGGAGTTCGTAATTCCATCGTGTATAAAGCCGACCAATCCTGAACGTCAATAATTAACTTCCAATATCGTGCAGCTATTTGCGCTGGTAAAGTAAAGGTAACATCCGCCTGAGCGTTACTCTTAGCTTCGTCTGCAACCACCCAATCCGTATCATTAGTTGAATACCATAATCGAAAACCGGTTAAATTAGTGGCTTTTTTAAGTCGATACGAAGCGATTGTTTTAGCGGAACCAAGATCAACCCGTAACCACTGACCACTATCGTTTGACCAAAATGCCACTGAAGTAGCATCACTTCCATCAATTGCATTATTTGCTACGGCTGCTGGAGCAAAACCAACATAACCGGAAGTTGCCCCGGATAATCGCAATGTTCCCTTAACGTCCAGAGCACTTCCAGGAGCGGTTGTGCCAATCCCCAAACTCCCATTAATATTTACGACATCCGTATTAAAATCACCCCAGATTAAGGGTGAGGCAGAATTGGAATTTTCGATATAGAGTTTATTCGAAGCCGTTTCGCTATATCCCGCACTATAGCCGATAAAGATATTACCCGAACCAGTGCTGTTACTATATCCTGACCCATAACCAAGAGCGGTATTGTTACCCG
>CAZZFC010000088.1:0-4953 GCA_964653325.1 uncultured Candidatus Saccharibacteria bacterium
TAGAAATTTTTGACTTAAAAGGGATTGCCAATAATAATTATAGAGTAATAGGTAAGGGTTTTGATATAGCCATAAAAGTTTATAGCCATGGTCAGTCGGATGAAAATAAAATCATCAAAGAACTCGAGGTTATAAAATTATTTGGACAAAAAGGTATAAAAGTCCCGGAATTAATTGCAGGTAAGAATGGTCAAATTCTACAAAAGTATGAGGGGTTTAGTGTCGTTGCCACTAACTTCATTAAGGGGAATGTGTTTGATTGTGTAGATTTTACGAAGGAACGGATGTTTGAAGTGGGGAAGATTGTTGCTCAAGTCGAAAAGATTGCTAAACAGATCGATATTACATCTTTTGAGTATATGAGTTTTAAAGAAGAGTTTAATTACGTGAGTAAAAATCTTGATTCGGAGTTATCGAAAAGACATTATGATTTTGATTTAAATGCTTATAAAAATAACCTTGGTTTAGTTGGAAATATTATTTCCAAACTGGATAATTCAACCAATAAACAATTTTTACATAAAGATATTTGGCCGTGGAATTTAATCGATGCCGAGGATGGGATTTATTTATTAGATTTTAATGATTGGTCGATTGGCGATCCTATCATCGAGTTAAGCGTTGCTCTATTAGAATTTAGTATGTTTAAATCAGACAAATTTAATGTAAATGTTGCTCAAAGTATTATTGAGGGTTACAAATCAATAAAACCATTAACTTATCCACCGGCTGATTTATGGGAAACAATGTTATTTATCTGCTTTTTATATTTTCCATACAATGTAATTCAATCAGACGATAAATTCGAGTCTGAAATTTATCTAAAAAGGATTAATACGTTAATTAATAATCCAGGCATATTTAACGCATTAATTTAGCAATTGTTTTTTGGGGTAACTAATTATTTCTTCCCCACAAACTGCCAGCAGTTGCCTTCCGGATCTAAGAAAGTACAAAACCAAACTTGATTATCTAGCGTTGAAAATGGGGCTAAAAATGGCTTGGCCACAATCGTAACTACGGGATTATCTTTAATCTTTTGATACCAAAATTCCACGCCTTCATCCGGATATAAATTAAACAAATGCCGAAAACTTTCTTGAGCTTTTCCTTTTATTTGCGAATGTTTACCAATCCACACGTTTAAATCACCAACTACGTTTAACATATAGCCATAATCACCGGGGATATTGAGTTTATCAACTTGTTTAAATCCTAAGATATCGGTATAAAACTTCACGAGTTGGTCTGGATTTTCCGAGTAGATCAAAATTCGGTACTTGGAAAAAGCCATCTGGTTTTAATTATAACTTAAGAGGTTACTAAATAATTATAATTATTGAAAGTTAGTAGTCTAAGAAGGGAATTACCCGTATAATTAATATTTATGATACCGGATCGTTTTGACTCACTTTCTATTGATATATTAAAAGCATTGGGGATTTCAGAACCAATTTTAATTGGTAAAGGTGATCAAGCTTGGGTTTATAAATATAAACCAGGAACGGTTATTAAAATCTATAGAAAGATAAAGACCGATTACCTTGAGAGCTTAGCAAAATTGGAAAAAATTATCGCCAAACAAAATCTACCATTCGCGGTAACTGAAATCTATGAAATACACGAAAAAGATGGGATATATTACACTTTAGAAAAAGAATTGATGGGAAAAACCTTAGGCAAGGTGTTCTTTTCACTATCCGATGAGAATAAAGAAAAGGCATTAGTTCAATTCCTGAAGGCGATTGATTTTCTTAAAAAAGTAACTTTAGGGGATTATAATTTTGGTCAAGTATTAACAACGGGTGAAGAGATATCGGCATCAAGTTGGGTAGAATTTTTAAATAAGAAATTAACACAAAGGATTAACTTAGTGAAGGACCGACTAGAAGAGGATGTTTATAGTCTTGAGGAGAAAATCGAATTACTACATACAATCTTTAGTCGATATCTGAATTTTAACCAGAAGTGTTTAGTTCATGGTGATTATTTTTACAACAATGTTTTATACAATGATGATGGTAACCTAACAGCAATGTTGGATTTTAGTAATTCCACGGTAGTTGGAGATTATCGGATGGATATTGCCTGTGGGATTATGTATTTTGATCTTGATATTAAATGGAAAGAATTTCTTGAAAAACAAGCGGTTGAAATATGGGGTAAAGAAATATCCGCAATAATCAAGTTTTATACCGCCTATCAAGCATTCTTCCAAACTGAAAGTTGTCTTTATAATGAAGGTTTATATAAGTGGTGCTTATCTTATTTAAACTCGGATAGTTTTTGGGAAGAAATCAGGAATATTCGTTAATTTTTTAACTCAATGGGTTAAATATTTCTGTTCCCACTCTCTAACTACGGCAAGTGCTTCTGCCCCAAGTTCGGGAATATGAATTCTTTCAATTGGTTCATTAAAGTTATCAATCAGCGTCTTTGTTTCTTGGTGTGTTTCATAATAGTCTCCGGATACTTTAGATTTAGGAATCGCATATACAATTCTTCTGATGCCTGACCAATAGGCAACACCAATACACATCAGGCAAGATTCAAGCCCAATGTAAAGTGTGGCGCCTTTTAACGATCCAACTTGATTAAATGCAGTTGTAATTGCTTTTGAATCAGCATGAAAAAGCCCTGGATATGGAACGCTGACTTCAGATGCAAGGATTTTCCCATCTTTCACAACCACACTTCCAGCAGGGAACCTGCCTTCTCTAAGGGATTGGCGTGAATTCTCAATTGCCATTTTTAGATACTGAAGGTCTTCTGGATTAGTCATGAGTTAATCATACCAAAATCGAATCACTTACAACGGAAATAGGGGAAGGATTGAATCATAAACAAAATGTGAGCCAAAGTTCTTAATGAATGGTGTCATTCTTTAAATAATACTTACCATCAAGTAATAACGGTAATGGGATCATACTTCCGTCCTTATCTTCGCGGTAAGCCAGGATATGCATATGTGGTTCGGTAGAATTGCCGGTATTACCAACTTCTGCAATGATATCGGTTACTCCAACGATTTGCTCTTGTGTTACTCTAAATGAGCCATTTTTAATGTGAGCAATATAGACATCAAATCCATCACATCCAACGACAATACTATTTGCCGTTGGGGATGTTGAGCCGGGATTATTATCAATATTTCCGTCGTGTAATTCTTTGATTCGGCCAACACAGGGACTATATATTGAATCACCGAAGATTGGGAAATCAGTTAAATTTACTTTAGTGAAAACACCTAAGGAGGGCATTCCCTTGATAATATCCATGGCATATTTTTCTAAGGGTTGTTGATGATAAATTCCCGACGGACCGTTTTGGGTTATAAAATATAGTCCATTTTTTAAAGGAAATGAAATCTTAACGGCATTTTCGGGAGGGGTTCGATCCTTTCCCAGAAACATATAACCGCCGATAATTAGGATCAGGAATAAAACTGGAAGTACCTTGGTGATAAAAGTAAAAGGATTTATTCTTATCATGCTATTTTAATCTTAACACTTAGTATCGGTAGTAATACTAACAAGCTTACGAAGCTTAATGTTGCTGATGTAGCCGGTCGGTCCTTTTGCATTACAACCTTAAGTCCTGTTTCGTTTGAAACTGATCCCAGGCAATACATTTTTTCGCGAATTGTTTAAGCGAACCACTTTTTATAATGATGGCTTCGGGTTCAAATACCGCCGCATACATGTTTAATAGTGATATTACATCAAGTAGCGCCCGGTAACTTGAGAGTCCCGACATATCAATATAAATCTTAGTAAAGTTATCACCAATTTGCATTGCTTCTTTGATATTGAATGCATCAAGCGTAGTAAATTCTATCTCGGGATGTAACCGCCGTGCTTTTTGTATGCACTCAAGACTTATATCCGTCGCAATTAAGTTCATACAGCGATCAAATATAAGCTTGGATGTGGTTCCCCATTCACAACCAATTTCCAATATTTTATCCCAAGGCATCACCCATTTCTCAATGGTTTGACGATATTCTTCTACGCCTCGGGTAGCGATAAATTGTGTTTTTAACTTAAATTGATTCTCGTTTGACATTTTGACCTCCTTTCTTTGGGTGTGAATTTAGGGAATAAAAAAAGCGCCTAAAACCACACTTAATTAAAAATTAAATGCAGTTTCAGACGCTCGATCTTACAATAAGAGTGTAGAGCTCCCGCTAAGAAATCTTAGCTTCCTTCCGAAACAACAGCCTAATTATAGCATAATGTTGTGAATTATCATCAAATCGTAACGATGGGAGAATAGATTTGTATTTTGACTGAGGTTCAAATTTTGTTTAATCTCTTAAAAATATTCGTAAATGGGGTGGGGGAACCTTACCAGCGATATAGTCAATTTGTTTTTGTTTATAATAATTCACTCGTTCGGGATACCAGGTTTGCCCGTGCAACATTTTGTCGTTTTTATGTTTTTGATAAACATATTCATAAGCTTTAGCCCATTGCGAATAGCTGGTATTGGAAAGAATGCCATCAGTTCCAAATCGCATTCGGTAGTCAATCAGCGGTTGTGATATATATTCAAAATTATCTGGGAATTGCTCGCCGATCTGTAGAAAAAAGTCCCAATCCTCAAGCCGGTGTAAATTTTCATCCCAACGAACTTCATCACGTAATGTTTTTTTATGGACAAACCCGTTTACGTCAAAGAAAGCTTTTTGATCGAATAAGTCATTTACGGTAACTTGCGATAATTGATTGTCGCGATCTGCTTTAATTTTGGTGAGCTGCCCATTTTCATACAGCTCATACGTTTTAAAGGCTCGTACCATTGCATAAAGTACCGTTGGTGTGTTTTGTATGATGGATGTAATTACTTCAAAATAATTTGGATAAAAAGTATTGTCACTATCTAGGTAAACAATCCATTCTTTTGTTGATTGTCGTAATCCAAGGTTACGGGCAGCGGAAGGATCTTGATTCG
>CAZZFC010000089.1:0-4941 GCA_964653325.1 uncultured Candidatus Saccharibacteria bacterium
CGCCAGCCGGCGGATCGAACAATAAAAGTGTCATCTCAACAATCTTTCTACCCCATCATACCATACTCCAACATCAAACAACATGGCAGAAGTGTCAGGATTCCTGACAGGCAAAATTATTGAATAAAAGTCGCCGAAGAATTATCTGATCTTCCGGAAATTTCCTGTTCATACATCGGATAAGCGCTTGTCGGACTGATCTGGTAATTGCCGGCCGAGATAACCCTGGCGGAATAGGAAAATTTATACTTTATACCGGAAGTCAGGCTATAAGGAAAAAATTTAGCGCTGTCATTTCGGACGTCTCTTTCATAATAAAAACCGGAATAATTAGATGTTTGATTTTCCAGTCTGGGATCAATAGCTGCCATTCCGGCCGGAAGTGGATCGTTAATAACCAGGTAATAAATCTGCGAGCCGGTTTTGTTTTCCACTTCCAATTCTACTTTCACAAGATCTCCCGTCCTGAAACCGGAAGTTTTTCCTCCCTCGCCGGTTATGGTTTTTGTAATGGCAATTTTTTGATCATCCTTGACTTTGGTTTTATAGGTTTTATATTCACTGACCACGGTCGTATAGTACAAATATCCTTCACCGTTTTTTCTGAATTCCAAGTTGCTGCCACCCTGATTAATCTGGTTATAACCGATTTCAATCGGAGAGATTTTGCTGCGGAAATTATTGCTGTTTATTTTTGCTTCTTGAATCAATTTTCCATCCAGAAGAATCTGATAAGTATAGTTCGGGGAAAGTTCCTGGCTGACTTTGGCATATTCAACAAGCGCAATTAAGGTTTGAACCGTATCATAAGTCGATTGGTTATGATTTCCCAGATCTTTTCCGGCAAGCTCGCGCACGGTCGCTGAAAGTTTATCCGGTTCAAATCCGACTGCAAGCATTGCCCTGATTGCCCAAGCTGTGGATTTTACAACCGTTCCGAAAGTTTCCTTTTTGCCGCCCTTGAAAACCAGCAGGTCGCTATTTTCGGACTTTGATCGGTTATATAATTCCTGCGCCATTGATTTGGCTTCGGCTTCCTTACCCATATTTTTTAAAAGTAAAACATAAACCGCCAGCTCGTCATCGTCCAAGTCCTGAGCCTTGTAGTTTCCGATTGAAGCAAGCGTTGGATCGATTCTGGAAAGAACGTAATTTCCGTAGATGGCACTTTTCCCGTTGGTGCCGTAATCCTGTTTATCTCTAAGATATTCTTGGGCTTTTTCATACATACCGTCAGGCACTTTTACGCCCGCCTCCTGGAGCATCCGAAGGCTTTCAACAACGTATGAGGTCACGAAAATATCCGAATATCCGCTTTGCCACCACGACCAACTAATACCCTTGTTTTCGTTTTTTTGTAAGGCTGCCAGTCTTTGAAAACCTTTTTCCAGCATTAAATCAAGATTATTTAAAAGTTCAGGTTTTTCGATTTTTAATAGGTCAAGATTGTTTTTGACGATAACCGCGGGCACAAAACGGCTGGTTGTTTGTTCGATGCATCCGTATGGATAGTCAGCCAATTTTTCTAAGGCCGGCGACACGATCGACGATAGAGACGGAGCCAGAGATACGGTGATTTTAGAACGGGAAATATCAACTTGTCCGCCGGGCTTGAGATCAACTTTACCGTTATTTGTTCCCCGACTAACCACGTAGGTTTCAAAACCGTAGGCATTGACAGGTAGGCTCAAGCTGATTTTATCTTCTTTGCTTGTAGATTTGGCTTTGGTGGAAAATAAAATAGCCGCTTTGCTTTTACCGTTTTTAACTTTTACATTCCAATACACGTTTTTATTACTGTCATTATTTATCCGTATATTTTGGGTTGCCGCAGATTTTATTTCCAGTTCTTCTGAAGCAAGACTGACGCTGAAATCATCATCTTTTCCCTGGAAATTCTGGACGACTGTCTGCAAAGTCATTTCGTCGCCACCGGTCAGGAAATTTGGAAGAACAGGCCTGAGAATGATCTCCTTGCTGGTTACGATTTCCGTTTTTTCCTGTCCTACTTTGGTGTCACCGGTCGAAGCAAAGGCAGCCGCTACCCAGGTTGTCAAATTGTCCGGTAATTTAATTTTTACGACCGCCATACCGTTGTTATCAGTTTGGATTTGGGGATTCCAATAGGCAGTGTCGGCAAAATTTTCTCTTGATGGTTCGCCTCCGCCCGCTCCGCCTCCGCCCGTACTCCAAATTCCTTCCAGAGAATGCCCCCTTTTGGTAGTTAGGCTCCTTGGTTTATAAAAATTTTCAAAAATATCATAGTTAAATTGGTTGTTAAGCTCATAAATTGCCTTATCAACCAAAGCCAGGGAAAGGTCGGCTGCAATCGGTTGGCCGTTTGAATCCTTGGTTTTGATGGTAAATTGGGCTTGTTCGCCCGGAGAGTATTGATTTTTATCAGGTGTTAGGGATATGGTAATTTTTTTATGCTCACTTTTTACCGGAAGACTTAAGCTGGCAGTTTGGTAGTCATTTTGTATAAACGAAGACAGGTTGGCATAAATATTGGGCAGATATTCATCGGTTATTATTACATCAAAATTTACGATAAGGGAGTCGGAATTCAAAATCCGGTGTTCATAAATTTTCCCCTTTTCGGTGGTTAAAAGGAGTTGTGCTGTTTTTCCGGGAAGTGAAGCTGTGATTTTGGCTGTATCGCCGATTGAATACAAGTCTTTGTCCGAGGTAAGCGTGATAGCGCTGCCTGAAAAAGAATCATTTCTAAAATAATTCATTTTTGCCGGATCATAGACCCAAAAATAGTTAGATGAAGATATTTTGTTTTCACGGGAGTCTTTAGCCGTAATAATAAATTCGATGCTTCCGCAAGAATCGGGTGTAAATGTGAACAGGGCCGTTCCGTTTTCGTCTGTGACCGCGGTTTTTTTATCAAGTTCTTCCTCTTTTTTCTTGTATTCGTTATTTTGGTTATCCCACCAATAATGCTTGATTTCGGCTGAAACGTTAACATCGGGATAAGGTTTTTGGTCCGGTCCCAGGGTTTTTATTTCCAAGCCGAGATTTCCACCCAGAGGAATGCTATAAACCTGTCTTTTGGTGAAAAGATTAAATTCTCCTTTATGGACCAGCAGGTTTTTCCCTGCATCGCATAAGTTCTGGTTTTCATCCAAAATTTCAACCCAAATGGTATATATTTTACTTTGTTCAGCTTCGGGGATTTTTAAGGGGATATCAAGAGAGGCGCGGCCATTCTCATCAAGCTTGAGCGTTCCTTCACTGATGCTTTTATCATAAAAACTGCGGTAGGTCACCTGATCTTTATAATAAGAAAGATCGGCAAACTGATATTCATAAAAATTTGAAGCCTGAACTTTATATTTTACTTCTTTTCCGCCTAAGGGCTGTCCGAAGAAATACGATCCCGAGATTACTGCCTTTACTGTATCCCCGTTGATATACTCAAACCGGTCAGCATCAACAGTCAGAATGTATTCGGGTTTGCGGTATTCGGCAAGAGTAAAACCGCCCAATCCGCTCTGAATTTCCTGATTTATCGTAATTTTAAAAGAATACCCCGAAGTTCTTAATTCTTCTCCGAGCTTATAACTGCCATAAAAAACACCCTGATTATCCGTTTTAAAACTGCCGATAAGCATCGGATCAGTGCCGTAATAGCCGGTTAATTCGACTTTAATTTCGGTTCCCTGGGCAGGCAATTCATAAGAAGCATCATTATCAAGTCTGACTATGCCGCGGAAATATACCGTATCACCCGGTTTATAAAGCGGCCGGTCAGTGTAAACAAAGAGTTTGTATTCGGTCGGTCCCGGGTTATACCCATAGTTCGGATTAAAACCTGAGGCAGGAATGATCTCAAAATCACCGTTTTTTTCAGCCAGAATCATATCATAATTTTTCGAATCCGTAACAGTTGCCAGTCCTTGCTCGTCGGTGTTTATTTTTTCAAGCTGTGTAGACGTTTTGTCAAGGTTGTAAAAAAAGAGCTGCACCCCCGGTTCTCCGTTCCCGTTCTCCAGGTTTTGTGACCATAACAGGTATTTTTCTCCGTCTTTGCGGTAGGTGGTTCCAGTTTTGGAAACAATAATAAAGGTTTCTCCTTCTGATTTTCCGGATTGGGCTTTGAGGAAATAAACCCCTGGATCTTTAATCGGCAATAAAACATCAATTTTACTTTCACTCCAATTTTCCTGCCAGGTCGCAAGGGCTTGTAAATCTTTAAGGTTTATTTGGCGCTGGCTATCCGTTCTGCGATTCCATTCGTCTTTTCCCGAGTAAAGATAATAATTGAGGACATCCTCAGGCCGTGAAGCATAAAGAGTAAGGTCTACTTTTCCGTCAAGATTGTAGGCATCCATGGATATTTTCGGTTCCTCATAAAATGAAAGGCCGATCAGGCTATTTGAACCGCCATGATTTTTGGCAGAAAAGTATATATTTGGGGGTGTTGGGTTTTGATTATTTAATACCGCCGATTGGGAAGTTTGCGGACTCCAGGAAGATGAGGTGTTCCAATGTTGTTCAACGATGCCGCCTTGGTTTTGACTATTTTGTTCATTTTGACGATTGAACCAACCAAACTGAAAAACGCATAAAATGAATACCCCGATCGACACAGCGAACAGAAAAACCAAAGACAAGATGAAGCCTTTACTGGGCCGGATACCTCTTTTTTGAAGGAATTTTTGAGCTCGTGCATACAGCCTTAATAGTTTTTCTTTAATAGATTTGATTAAGCTGATGCTTTTTACGATAGCCGGAACAAGCAAATTTTTTAATTTTTTCATGTTTCCTTCTTTCAAAAAAATTAAATGGTGTATCATTTTCAGAAACCGAACAGTCTCTCTAATAATCGTCTTTCCCGGACGTTCAAACTATTAGTAGCCATTAGCCAGCAGCCAGTTGCCAGCAGCTATTCTTTCTCCATATCATATGCCACAATTCTTGTCTATGTATCGC
>CAZZFC010000090.1:0-4887 GCA_964653325.1 uncultured Candidatus Saccharibacteria bacterium
TTGAAACAACTTCGAGATTATGCTTTTTTGACTTCCGGATTAAAGTTTTATTACATTGATAACCGAGATCCAGCCGCCGAAAAATCGTTCCAATTTTATTTTGAAGGAGGTATTAAAGCATTTATTAATTATTTAAATCGTAATCGACATATGTTAATGAACGAACCTTTTTATATTGGAAAAGAAGTCGCAATTGATGGAACAGGCGATACTGTTCGGGTGGAAATTGTCGTTCAGTATCAAGAAGAATATGAATCCGAAATGCTTTCCTTTGTTAATAACATACATACTTACGAAGGAGGCACTCATGAATTAGGTTTTAAAGCTGCCCTCACTCGGATTGTTAATGATTACGCTAAAAAAGAAAAACTTACCGAAGACGCCGAAGGCTTAGATGGGAATGATATTCGAGAAGGTTTAACGGCGATTATATCGGTAAAAATGAGCTCTAAGGACTTACAGTTTGAAGGTCAAACAAAGCGTAAATTAGGCAATCCCGAAATTCGCTCAGTAGTTGAAACTGTTATGAGTGAGGCATTTGAAGCGTATTTAGCAGAAAATCCCAGTAATGCTAAGATCATTATCCAAAAAGCAATATTAGCTCAACAAGCACGAAAAGCTGCCAAAAAAGCGCGTGAGACTGTCCTTAGGAAAAGTGCTCTCGCTTCTGCAGCTCTCCCTGGAAAACTCGTAGATTGTCGAGAGAAAGACCCTACCAAATCTGAGTTATATATTGTTGAAGGTGATAGCGCAGGTGGAAGTGCTAAAACCGCTCGTGACAGTGAATATCAAGCGGTATTATACTTAAAGGGTAAACCTATCAATACTGAAAAAAATCGACTTGATCGGGTATTAGCTAATGAAGGATTACGCGATATCATTATTGCCCTAGGCTGTGGGGTTGGTGAGGAACTAAATCTAGCTAATCTTCGTTATCATCGAATTATTATCATGACGGATGCAGATGTTGATGGGGAACACATCTGTTCATTAGTCTTAACTTTTCTATACCGACAACTAAAACCATTAATTGAGAACGGTTATGTCTATATCGCCGAAGCTCCACTGTATCGGATTAAAGCCGGACAAAGGATTGAACATGCATTTTCGGATGAACAAAGAGATAAAATCCTGGATAATATTGTTAGTCAAACGTCAATTAAACGTGAAAATATAAATATCCAACGATTTAAAGGATTGGGAGAAATGAATCCAGAGCAATTATGGGAAACCACAATTAATCCCGCTACTCGAACCCTACGCAAAGTTATGATCGAGGATGCAATTATCGCTGATCAAACCTTTTCGATGTTAATGGGTGATGATGTTGTTCCTCGCAAAAGATTCATCCAAACTCATGCCCGAATGGCTAATTTGGATGTATAGAATAAAAGTTATTTGCATTGATATGCTAAAAATATACATATGATTGATACATTACTCACTCCCGAAAGAATCCCGTATTTTGTTTTGATTTGTGCCGTCATCGCGCTTTTATATAGTATTATCACAATTAAACGGATTTTGGGATACTCCCAAGGCGATGAAAAATCCCAAGAAATCGCTAAAGCCATTCAAGTTGGTGCAACTTCATATTTAATGTCACAAAATAAAGTTGTTTTAGTTGTCGCAATTATTTTAACCATCTTTATTGGATTATTTATTGATTGGAAAACAGCTCTAGGCTTTGTTATTGGGGGTTTAGCATCGGGACTAAGTGGTTATATTGGGATGATGGTATCGGTTCGTACAAATGTCCGTACTACTGAAGCCGCTCGCAATGGTTTAGCGAAAGCATTAGATTTAGCATTTAAGGGTGGGTTAGTTACCGGATTTATGGTAGTTGGTTTAGGATTGGCAGCAACTGCAGGTTATTATTTTATTACCAAAGATATTCATGCATTAATTGGACTGGGTTTGGGTGGAAGTTTAATCTCCGCATTTGCCCGTTTAGGCGGTGGAATCTTTACGAAAGCGGCGGATGTGGGTGCTGATTTGGTTGGTAAAGTTGAAAAGAATATTCCCGAAGATGATCCCCGAAACCCGGCGGTGATTGCGGATAATGTTGGCGATAATGTCGGCGATTGCGCTGGAATGGCGGCGGATTTGTTCGAAACCTATGCTGCAACCCTTGTAGCGGCAATGTTATTGGCAAGCTTGATGTTTGGTGCGGATAGTACGACCGTTATCTACCCGCTCGTTTTAGGCGCCACCGCAATTATAAGCTCAATTATCGGTTCATTTTTTGTAAAACTAAACCCACAAAGTAAGAATATTATGGGTGCCCTTTATAAGGGCCTTATTGCTTCAGGGGCAATCGCACTTGTCTTATTCTATTTAGTAACTAAATCCTTAAATCAAGAAATGACTTACTATTACGCGAGCATTGTTGGATTAGTTGTAGCATGTTTAGTGTTTGTAGTTACAGATTATTACACGTCCAAAAAATACAATCCTGTCCAAAAAATTGCCAAAGCATCTCAATCTGGACATGCTACAAACATTATTAGTGGACTTGCGGTATCAATGAGTTCAACCTTTATTCCAGTTTTAATTATTGCAGCAGGAATTTTAGTTAGTTTTAATTTAGCCGGATTATTTGGCATTGCAATTGCCGCCACATCTTTACTTTCTTTAACCGGAATTGTGGTTGCAATTGATGCGTTTGGCCCGATTACTGATAATGCTGGCGGGATTGCAGAAATGGCCGGTTTACCAGAAGATGTTCGAGAGGTTACTGACGCTTTAGATGCCGTCGGGAATACCACCAAAGCTGTAACTAAAGGTTATGCAATCGCCTCCGCTGGACTTGCGGCATTGGTCTTATTTTCTTCCTATACAGCAGAAATTTCTAAATTACTCGGTGAGGCAATAAAGTTTGATTTATCGGACCCAAAGGTTGTTGTAGGTTTAATTATTGGTGGGGCTATGCCATATTTATTCGCCGCACGAGTAATGGAAGCAGTTGGTCAAACCGCTCAAATCGTAGTTGAAGAAGTTCGCCGACAATTTCGAGATATCCCTGGTTTAATGGAAGGAACAACTAAACCCGATTATGCTGCCACGGTTGCAATTGTAACCAAAGCCGCAATTAATCAAATGTCATACCCAATTATCATGACTGTTGTTATTCCAATTTTAGTCGGAAAGCTGCTTGGACCAGTTGCATTGGGTGGACTTTTAATGGGAACTATCGTGACGGGATTATTTGTCGCAATCTCAATGACCACTGGTGGAGCGGCATGGGATAACGCTAAAAAATATATTGAAGCTGGTAATTATGGTGGTAAAGGATCGTTTGCGCATCAAGCTGCGGTTACCGGAGATACTGTTGGAGATCCTTACAAAGATACTGCCGGACCCGCCATTAATCCTATGATAAAACTTGTAAACATTATCGCCTTGTTAATAGTAGGGTTTTTGGTGTAAAGTTATCCTTGGTTAACTAAATAATATTTGCTAATGGACGAACAACAAAGCTCACTTATTGATGAAACTCAAATAAATAATACCCCATACGGGAAGGTCCGCCACGTATCAATCTCAAATGAGATGCAGAAATCCTATTTAGATTATGCGATGAGTATAATTGTGGCACGCGCACTCCCTGATGCTAGAGATGGTTTAAAACCAGTACAACGTCGAATTCTTTTTGCGATGAAGGAGCTTGGTTTATCGCACACCGCAACCTATAAAAAATCCGCCCGAATTGTTGGTGAAACTATAGGTAAGTTTCATCCTCATGGTGATGTTGCCGTTTATGATGCGATGGTGCGAATGGCACAAGAGTTCTCACTCCGTTACCCGCTCGTTCATGGGCAAGGTAATTTTGGTTCAATTGATAATGATCCTCCAGCTGCAATGCGCTATACCGAAGCCAAGCTGCAAAAGATTTCGGGAGAAATACTTATTGATTTAGATAAGAATACCGTTAATTTTATCCCAAATTTCGATGGATCGGAAAATGAACCTGAAGTTACTCCAACTCGGATTCCTAATTTATTGGCTAATGGTAGTGATGGGATTGCGGTTGGAATGGCAACTAAAATTCCACCTCATAATCTAAAGGAATTGATTGATGCAATTATTAATATTTTAGATTTAGCGAAAATTCAAGAATATAAATCATTTGAATTATTTACCCAAGAAGAACCAGACTATAAAAATCGACTCGACAATTTCTATCAAAAGTATGACCAAACTGCACCTTATTTCAAAAAAGCTATTCTTGCATATTTCTTTTTAGAAACGTCTGAAATCACCACGGAAGAATTAATGAAAATTATCCCGGGACCCGATTTTCCCACCGGTGGAGAAATCTATGATAAAGCACAAATCTTGCAAGCTTATGCCACCGGCCGTGGACAAGTTTTAATGCGTGCTAAAAGTAGTATCAAAGAAAGCAAAACCGGCAAAATGCAAATCGAAATTACTGAACTACCATATCAACAAAACAAAGCATTATTAGTGGAAAAAATTGCTGATCTTACTAAAGAAGGTAAACTTGATGATGTAGCTGATTTACGAGACGAGAGTGGTCGCGATGGTATGAAAATTGTAGTCGAGTTGAAACGAGGAGGAAACCCCCAGCGACTCCTAAATCAATTGTATAAATTTACTCCAATGCAACAAAATTTTAATGTGAATATGGTGGCTTTAGAAAATAATGTACCGCGGATTATGACATTAAAAGGTCTCCTCCTAAGTTTTATTAAACATCGCCAAGAAGTTGTTATTCGCCGAATGATGCATGAACTGATCAACTCCCTGGAACGTGGCCATATTTTAGAAGGATTAAAAATTGCCCTAGATAACTTAGATGCCGTAATTGAGACAATTCGGAAAAGCAAAGACGGGGATGAAGCCAAAACGAATTTGATGAAAAAG
>CAZZFC010000091.1:0-4836 GCA_964653325.1 uncultured Candidatus Saccharibacteria bacterium
TTTTATAAAATCAATTATCGAATTATTTAATGTGATTGGCGGGATAAATAAGAATAATACCCAAAGTGCAGCTGATATTATTAAATAACGTAAGATTAATTTTCGCATAATATCAATATTATCATTAAACTATTCTAACCGTGATTGTTTTTGATGTAACAAACGTTGATATTTATTTGCAAATCGGTGTGATTCATCACGAATTCTCTGAATAAGTTTTAAAGCGGGACTATTCTGATTTAAACTAATCGGACTAATATGATTCGATTCTAGTTTGATGATTGTTTCATTCTTTTTAGCTAAACCAATCATTGGTATATACAGATTTCTATTACTCAACGATTTTAAGCCTGATTGTAGTTGCCCCTTTCCACCATCAATTAGAATTAAATCCGGGATATTAATCTGATTTTTTAACTTGAATCGTCGGCTTATCACTTCAGTAATTGCGGCATAATCATTTGGTAATTCCCGCTCATTAATTTTGTATCTCCGATATTGAGTTTTATCAGGTTCACCACCAATAAATGTCACTTGCGATGCAACGGTGTACGCTGATCCAAAATTGGAAATATCATATCCTTCAATTCGGATGTCATTAATATCTTTATTTAATTTTATATTTAATATATTAAATAATGAATTGATTTCTTCAGATCTAATATCTATCCGTAAATTTGGATTTATCGAGTAATCCTCTGGCGCATGAAATTCCTGCAATATATAGCCAATCTTTGTAATCATATCTCGTATCTTGGTCGCTTTTTCAAATTCTTCGTTTATCGAAGCTTTATGCATTTGTTTATACAAATTTGATAATAAGTTATCTTTTTTTAGATTTAAAACTTGAATCAATCGATCAAAGTTATCCCAGTATTGCTTTAAAGTAAATGAATTATTGCATATTCCTGGACAAAGCCTAATATGTGAGTAAAAACATGGTTTATGATTTCGGAGAAATTCTTGATGGGATTGATATTTACACCAAGGAAATATTTGTCTGAATATTTTTAAAACTTGAATAACGATTGTTCCATCCGGAAAAGGTCCAAAATAAAGTGCGTTTGGATCGGTAATCTTTCGTTCAGTCGTGATAGCTGGCCATACATCTTGATTTATTACTTTTGTAATACCGATATTATTACGATATTTACCATTAAGAATTTTTATATACTTAAAGTTTTTATCATCTTTCAATGCGATATTAAAATATGGTTTATGCTTTTTAACTAAAACCGATTCAAGTAATAATGCTTCAATTTCTGAGTCCGTAGAGATTGATTCAACCGAAACAATGTTCTTTACTAATTGACTTGTCTTAGGTCCAAGTAGTTTTGAGTTTACAAAATAACTTTTTACGCGGTTCTTTATATTAACGGACTTTCCAATATATATTATTTGTTTCTTGTAATCCTTGTAAACATATACTCCTGGCTGTTCAGATAGCATACTAATTTGTTTCTTAAGTTTAAGATTCATTTATGCTCTATTATATGTAAAGTTGCATAATTTAGCTAAAGATCCTACAATTATCGGTATGTTATTTGCTTTAAAGGTTACTCAAATCGTGATCGCTGTATTACTTATGGGATTAATATTAATCCAAAGTAAAGGAGTCGGTTTAGGTAGTACTTTTGGTGGAGGAGAAGTATATTTTGCAAGAAGGGGTGCCGAAAAAATACTATTTGTATTTACAATAGTTATCTCAATTCTTTTTATCACTTCATCAGTTGTGAATGTTTGGTTAAATTAGTATGAAACCTATCCGAATTGGTAGTGCATTTTTTACGATTATTTTTATTATTGGAGTGAGCTTTGGTTTCATATTTTTTGTATATTCACGTTACAAATTAATTCAAAACCAAATAACTTATGGTTTTATTGGGCAACCAAGCTCATTTAATCCAATAATCGCAATTAATAACTCATCTGATAACATGATTTCTAAACTTTTATACCGATCTTTAATAACCTTTAATAACAAATTCGAACCAGTTGGAGATTTAGTCGATCAATGGCAAATTTCTGAAGATCAAAAAACCTATACTTTACATCTTAAACCGAATCAATTCTGGCAAGATCAAATTCAAATTACTACGGATGATGTGATATACACATTACAAACAATTCAAAATGATGAACAATTATTACGGAATTTTCCATTTATTAGTAATGTACAAATTAATATAATTGATCAAATAACCATTAGTTTAACAATTGATTACGTTTATAGTCCGTTTATATCGTTACTTGATTTTGGGATCTTACCGAAACATATCTGGGAGAATATCCCTAAAGATCGTTACTCTATCGATATTAACAATCTTAAATCAATCACCTCAACGCTATATTCGATAAATTTTTACAAAATTACAAATAATAAAATTGATAATATTCGAATTACATCAGCCAAGAAAGATAACCCAATAATAATAATTCGCTATTATAATAATTTAGATGAGATTAAACTTGCTCTTAAGAATGGCGAAATCGATTCATACCTTGATTCAGATTCAATCTTTACATCCGAATTTTCGACCTATCCAAACTTTGATCGCTACTATATCCCAATTTGTGGAGAGACAATCTCCCTTTATTTTAATCTAACCAATAAAGATTCGGTTTCATCAAACATTAAATTTCGTCAATCTTTACGTGAATTATTAGCAACTGTAAATAATAATACATTACGACAAAGCTTACCATCTGATCACTGGGTATTTACTAAAGAAGAACAGCCGAGCTCGAATAATGATATTAATAATTTAGTTGAACAAACCAAATTAAACATGTCAGATAAGCATTTATTAATTGTTAGTGCCAATGATCAATGGAGTAGCGAACTTGCAAATACAATTGACGAATTACTTACACGGAATAAAATATTACATACTCTGCAATTATTAAATATTGATGAAATTAGAAAGAATATTCTTCCTGATCGTAAATTTGATATTTTAATTATTCCTCAAAGATTTAATCAGGACCCTGATCAATATGTATTTTGGCATAGTACCCAAACTGATCTAAATAATGGTTTGAATATTAGTGGTTATAATGATCGACGGATGGATAAAGCCCTTGAGGTTGGGCGGAAAAGTTTCGATTTAAACGAACGTAGAACTCAATATCAAATTATGCAAGATCGACTTAGTCAAGATTTACCTGCTGTATTTATTACATTTCCGACTTTAACATCTTATATACGTATTAATCACCCAAAACTCAATATCAATACATGTTTATGGGATTCAACCGACTTTTTTACCGATATATATAACCAATAAGTCGGATACAATCATATTATCAATTATAAAAATATACTTTTAAGTAATTCACCTAATTTTTAAATCTTCTGAAGTTATCTTGATATTCAATTTATTGACAATCATATTAATTATAACTAGATTTAAATTGTGCAATTTAAAAAAAACGCTTTTACGGTTGTTGAAATTACTGTGATCATATGTATCGGATTAATTATTATGGCTGGCATATTTGCATATACACACAATTCAAAACCAAAAGAGCTTAACTCTCTGATATCACCGACGATATCACCTGAGTTTGCTACAAACATTACTGAAACACCGATTATTTCACCATCAATCACTCCTTCAATGACTTCATTCGAAACTCCAAATCTTACTCCAACAACCAAACTTAAACTATCAACACCCACTCCTTCAATAAAGCCTTCACCAACTTCAGCAATAATTCCACCGACATCAACTCCACCCAGTCTCCCTACTCAGCAAATTTTTCCAACTGCAACTCCGACAACTATTCCTACTCTAACTAATACCCCAACTTCGACTGTAAGTTCAACTTTATCGTGTGGCAGTAATTATACATTTTTTGATACATCTCTGGTTGATATGAGTAAGTTTTATAATATTGTACCTTTAGGTAATTTAAATCCTTCTGGACATGTTTTTCCAACTGATCATATCTACTTTTATCAAAATACATTTAGTCATGTATCCCTTGTTGCACCCGGGCAAGCTACAATTACCCGCATTTCCGCTAGTCAAAATATTACAGCAGGAACAACTGATTACAGTATTTATTTTAAACCATGCTCACAACTTGAAATGTATTTGTTACATGTAACGTCAATTTCTCAAAAATTATTAGATGCATTTATTACACCATATCAATGGGACAGTACTTATTCTACCGGTGGAAATACTTATCGCAATTATGGTCGCAATGTATCAATCGAAATCTCAAGTGGGGGAGCAATTGGCACTTTTTATGGCACAAGTAATCATCCATCGTTTGATTTAGGTGCTTATGATAGTCGGATTACATTAAATTTTATTAATCCATCCGCACGCATTAATAGCCTCCATACGGTTTGTCCAATTGATTATTTTTCTAGTACCCTAAAATCAATTCTTTATAATTATTTTATGTCGGGAAATGGAACTCAACGAACAATTTCGCCCATTTGCGGCACAGTTGATCAAGATGTCACAGGAACTGCCCAAGGAGTATGGTTACTAGCGGGTACCAGTCAAGTTTCCAATGAAGATCCTCATTTAGCATTAGTACATGATAATTTAAATCCTACTTACGCGGTATTTTCGGTTGGTACTTCAATAACAGGGAGCGGTCTTAATTCCGGTGTATATCCATTTATCCCAAGTACTTCAGATCCATGGAATAAAGATTTTAATCAGGTAGTACCTAGCGAAATATATTGTTATCAAATCAGCAATCCGCCAACTTCGATTCTTATTCAATTACCTTCAACAACCACATTAAAAATTGCGAAAAATTCCAGTGATACTTGCGGAACCGGTCCATGGAGTTTTACTGGTAATGAAACTT
>CAZZFC010000092.1:0-4756 GCA_964653325.1 uncultured Candidatus Saccharibacteria bacterium
TTTTCGGTACCTGAATTCTACCCCCACTGGATCACTTCGTTTTAGAACCTAAGTCACTTTAATTATACTACCTCTACGTCTCATAGTGTGTATTGCGGGATAAAAGGTTACCGATCGCGTTTGCGATCGAGCTCAGAAAGAAGTTTTTTACGCATCCGTAAACTTTGCGGTGTTACTTCTAAAAGTTCATCGCGGGCAATGAAATCAATCATCTGTTCTAAACTCATGGTTTTAGGCGGAGATAGTCGTACGGAAATGTCCGATGTCGCACTACGAGTATTTGTGAGTTGCTTTTCTTTAGTCACCTTGATTGCTAAATCACGATCGTTGCTATTCATGCCATAAATCATACCCTCATACACTTTAGTCCCGGCTTCAATAAAAGTTATCCCCCGCTCTTGTGATTGATTGAGTCCATAAGTTGTAGCGGTCCCAGTTTCAGAAACAATCAACACTCCGTTTCTCACAAAATTCGCTTCAACACCCATCGGACCATAACCTAAAAATAGTGAATGCGTAATCGCCAATCCCGAAGTATCGGTAAGGAGTCGGTTACGAAGTCCAATTAAATTCCGGGTCGAGATTTTATATTCAAAATGCACCTGATCACCTACATTTTGCATATTTTGCAGTTCACCCTTGCGATTACCCATTTCGGAGGTTATTACACCCACATGCGTTGATGGAACTTCGATACTCACCAGTTCCCATGGTTCTTCGGTTTGACCATTTATCTCTTTTAAGATCACTTCCGGACGAGAAACTGCAAACTCAAAACCTTCCCGCCGCAGCGTTTCAATAAAAATTGATAAGTGTAATTCTCCCCGACCGGAAACCGTCCAACCTTCTTCATTCACATTATCGGTAACCCTTAGTCCGACATTTGTTTCAAGTTCTTTATAAAGTCGATCATGGATTCGGCGGGAAGTAGTAAACTGGCCTTCTTTACCAGCAAAGGGTGAAGTATTTACCCAAAATCCCATTTTTAACGTCGGTTCTTCAATCGTCAGCTTGGGCATACTTTCAGCAACATCCGGATTCGCTAATGTATCCCCAATCCCAGCTTCAGCAATCCCAGTTAGGGCAATAATATCTCCTACGCTAACTTCATCGGTATCAATCTTTTTTAATCCCTGAAAAGTATATAAATATTCACAGCGACCTCGAGCAATTATCTTTTCATCTCGAATCACAACCACCGCATCACCCTTAGCGATCTTCCCTCGCCAAACGCGACCAATCACATATCGGCCCTTGTAATCATCGGCATCTAAACTATTCACCTGGAACTGAAACGCTCCATTAATATCACCACTTGGCGCAGGAACGGTTTCGATAATGGTATTAAAAAGTGGTGTTAAATCTGTACTATCGGGAATGGTGAGGGTGTGGTCAGGATGCACTGTAATTTCTTTACCTGCCACCCCATCGCGACTAATTGCATACATAATTGGGAAATCAAGTTGATCTTCGTGAGCAGCTAAGTCTAAAAATAAATCACTAACTTCATCGACTACTTGCATCGCACGTTGATCTTTCCGGTCAATCTTATTAATTACAACAATTGGTTTAAGTCCCAATTTGAGAGCAAGCTTTAAAACATAACGGGTTTGAGATAATACCCCTTCCGCGGCATCTACCAAAAGCAAACAACCATCCGCCATGTTTAAAACCCGCTCAACTTCACCACTAAAATCGGCATGTCCTGGCGTATCTAAAATATTAATTTTATATCCATTCCAGATCACAGCGGTATTTTTAGCTAAAATCGTAATACCACGCTCGCGCTCCAAATCATTGCTATCCATAATTGTTGTTTGCTGCATCGCATCTTCGTTCTCACGAAATACATGACTTTGCTTGAGCAGACCGTCAACCAGGGTGGTTTTGCCGTGGTCAACGTGAGCGATGATGGCGACATTTCGTATTTTGCTTTGATTCATAAGTTTAAATAACGTCTGCCATTGTACACCATAACGTCACTTTTATGCTAAACGATCGGGTTTTCGGCATATTATGCCCAAGGGTATAACGCTTTCTAAGCTAATTTACAGATATTGTTTTCGCAAAATCGGTAAGAAAAGGTATACAATCGTAAGAAATAGTATGGTTGATCACGACCAAAACCGGATTACAAAAACTTCTTGCCTTTGGATTACGATTATCTCACCAATTCTTATCTATTTTCTTAGTTATTCTCTCTGGATTATTTACTATAAATATCGACTGAACTTATCTGAAATAATTCAATTAAATTCATTTCCTCAGTTTTATTCTCGAGTATTTTGGGCAATATTTATTGGATTTAGTTTGTTTTATTGTATAAGTCTTTTGGGGTTACGAAAATATAAATCTGCAGAAATTACAGTTTTTGACAGGCTTCCTTATTACTTTAAAACAATTATCTTAACTTTAGTTATTCATCTAGTCACTTATCTATTTATCGGGAAAAGTGGTTTAGGTTTTCTTGCGTATATTTCAACGTATTCATTTTTTCTCGCCTCATCTCTTTCCGTTGTTATTTCGATGCTCTTAATGAATCAATCCTCAATTGAGAACAACCTTTCAAGAATACTTTCGACTAAAAGACTGATCATTTTAATCGTTCTTGGATTTTTCGCAATATATGTAACATTTTCAACTCTATACCATTATACTTTCAACACTGTCGCCTGGGATTTTGGTGACTACGATCAAGCTGTTTGGAAAATTAGTCAGTTAAAAATGCCAGAAAACAGTATTATCGGTCGAAATAATTTGGGTGATCACTTCGAGCTTCCACTCGTATATTTAGCACCATTGTATTGGGTTTGGAATAGTCCGTATGTTCTTTTAATTTCCCAAGCATTATTTATTGCAATTGGTATCATTCCAATTTTCCTCCTGGCTTATGAAAAATTGAATTCACGTCTGATTGCCTCTTTGTTATCAATGGCATACGGGGTATTCTTTGGAATTCAAGCGGCTTTAGCTTTTGATTTCCACCCACTAGTAATGGCAATTCCTTTTCTTGCTTTTAGTATTTACTTTTTATTTCACAAAAAATATCAACTGCTGATTATTTCACTTTTATTAGCATTAATTACCAAAGAAAATATTGCCTTATATATCATCTTTTTTGGCATTTATATGATGCTTTTTACCAAAGTAAAGAAACTTGGATTGTTAGTCGCTCTACTGTCACTTGGATACTTTCTTTTAATAGTTAACGTTGTTATGCCGGCGTTAACTCATGGTGAAACATATTTGCATTTTGTATACAAACAATTTGGCAATTCATATACTGAAGCGATTATGACAATGATTAGCCATCCGGTCTTTACCATCCAAACCCTGTTTACACCCGAAATTAAATCTATTACCCTATATTTCTTGTTTGGATCATTTATGTTTTTACCTTTATTCTCTGGTCGATTTTTAGTACTCATGTTTCCACTAATTATTGAGCGATTTTTAAGCAGCAAAAGCGAAACCTGGCTACCCGAATTTCATTACTCCGCAATTTGGGCAGTATATATAGCAATTGGGGCAATCACTGGAATTCATAATCTTATCAACTGGACGAAACAACATCATCAGAATAAATATCTATTTACTTTAATTTTGGTATTTGCGACCTTCATTAGTTCGGTTTTATTTAGTTTCCGCGGAAATACTTATGCTTATGCACTATGGCGAATCCCTAGTTTAATGAAAAACACTACTTCAGTAAGGATAAATCATTTGTATGAAGCAATTGAGCAAATACCCCAAAATTCATCCATTAGAGCGCAAGATATGTTAGTTAGTCATTTATCTCACCGTGAAAATATATATTTACTGACAAATTATGGTAATACAGAAGAATATGTATTTATGGACATTGCTTCTTCTACCTGGCCATTGAATCGATCTGAATTTCGAAACTTAGTTAAAGAATATATTTCAAAAAATGAGTATGGAATTGTATATAATCAAGGATCAGTTTTACTTCTTAAAAAAGGGTATGCTTCAAACTTAACTTTATCTTCTGAAGTTGCTGAATTTATTAAAACAGGAGATAATTAGATCATGTTCGGAACTCTATTGTTAATCATTTTAATTCCCGTCGCTTATGTGGTTGGGAAAAAAGGACTCACTATTGATACAACTCAATTCAAAGATATCAAGCCAGAAGACCTACCGAAAAAGCTCAATGCACTTGTTGATGGTTGGATTAAAAAACTTCTTAATAAATAATTTCTTCTTTTATCAAATTTATATCGGAAATTTTTAATGGGAGCACCTGTTGGTACTCCCATTATTTGATTGCGATTTTTGTTAATCTACCTTGCGATACCTCTGATTAAAAATGCACCTTCAAGCCTTTTCCTCGCCAACTCCAGCAGGGATGATGCGGCTGAACTGGCGGGAGATTCGGCTTCCCTGGTTGTCTTACGATGTGACCTTGCCGAGCTTTTCGGCATGGATCACAAAGCCGATCTGGTCGTCCGCGTTGTGAACGCGAAACCTGATTCGTACATTGGTCACCACTTTCAGAAGTTGCGGTACATCGACAATAATCAGGAATTGCCATTTTTCAACTCCCAACCGATATGATTACCGCCGACCACCACGGCGATGAGGTTTCCATCCTTCGTGATATTGCGACCGGTTATCACGATCAGTCACTATCCCACGGATTGAGTTTTGGTTTCGACGACACGATTTACATACACGCCCTAGTTGACCATACTGTGACCGGGGTACCGGATTCCCACAACGTTTCTTCCCTCCT
>CAZZFC010000093.1:0-4740 GCA_964653325.1 uncultured Candidatus Saccharibacteria bacterium
CTATTTGGTACCCCCGAGAGGATTCGAACCTCTGACCTTCAGGTCCGCAACCTGACGCTCTATCCAACTAAGCTACGGAGGCACAATTATTTCAATAATTGAAGTATATCTCTTAATTGCAATTTTAACAGACGTTTGCCTTCAGTGGTTTTCAGAAATCGTTCTCTTCTTTGTGCATCTGATTTAAGTAAGTAACTTTCGTAATGAATCAGTTTTAAAGGTAGAAATTTACTTGTTGAGATAACTTTACCATGTTGATGTTCTGATATTCTTTGCTTTAAATCATGGGTATATCCTGTATATATTCGATTATTACTTAAAAATAATAGATATACGTAATACATATAATTATTTGGGTCCGTCCCAGTCATTCGACGGGACGCCATATCGAATGATATGGCGCAACCTGACGCTCTATCCAACTAAGCTACGGAGGCAAAATCAGGCTCTATTATACAAAATTAATGGGATTAACGTAAGTTATTGATTTGTCAGCTCTAAAACGCCATTATTCAGTAAATATTCACAGTCAGGTTTAACTTGGTTACTCATTAAATCATGGTTGACTAAAATGATGGTTGTTTGACGTTTTTCGACTAATTGAGCAAGGTAATCATTTAAGATTTGGCGAGTTTGAATATCCAACGAATTATACGGTTCATCTAAAAGTAAAATTGGATTATTCAGAACTAAAGCCCTGGCTAATGCTAAGCGTTGTTTCTCACCCCCAGATAATTGATATGGATATGATGGTAGTAAATTGATCGGAAAATTTACCGCTTCACAGATTTGTTTAATTAAATGATCATCAAATTTAGTATCTAATCCAAAAGCGATATTTTCACTTGCCCGCATATGTGGCCAAAGAGCTAAGTCTTGAAATAAAAATGAAATATTCCGATCTGCCGGTTGTGTTAATAGTTTTGGATTATTGACTAGTTGATTGTTGATT
This sequence comes from uncultured Candidatus Saccharibacteria bacterium, assembly GCA_964653325.1. GTDB lineage: Bacteria > Patescibacteriota > 4484-211 > 4484-211 > CAZZFC01. The sequence goes on from CAZZFC010000093.1 coordinate 953, forward strand.
GAGATTGATCCGGAGGTAGGTTCAATTAATCCAGCGATGATTTTAAGAAGTGTGGATTTCCCACAACCAGAGGTTCCTTTAATCTGAATAAAAGAATTCGCCGGGATATCGAGCGTAACTGACTTTAAAACAGATTGGTTATTTATTGAATAGGATAAATTCTTAAGGTTAATGGTTTTCATGATGATCTTTTAATAGTTTTTTACTTATGAATATAAATCCAAATCCCAATATAATCATCAGTAATAATAATACATTCATGGTGGTTTCAGATCCATAGTGGAGTAGGATAAATACCCGATTAATCATAGTTTGCATACCAGCCGGCTGTAGTAATAGTGTAATTGGTAATTCAGTAATCACCAACCAGACCAGGATTATTATTGAAAATAGAATTTCGGAACGGAAAAAAGGGAAATATATTTGAGTAAGAATCTGTTTTTTGCGACTTGTCATTAATTGGGCAGCTTGTAATTGTGACGGATTGAAGGATAAATTCCGTTGATACATAATTTCCGCAATTATTGGGAATATCCTAAGAATATATGCCCCAAGTAAAGGAATCAAACTAGAGCTATTAAGATGAATTAAATTAGAAAAATAACTTACAATTACCCCAAAGGTAACGGAAGGAATTATAAAACTAGCTAAACTGAGATAACGGATTAGTGGATATTGTATATAAAAATAACTTAATCCGAGTGGTATAAATATTAAAAGAACACTCAGAAATGTAATATTGATCGAATTGCGAATTACTGAAAAATTTCCGATGATTTCTTGGATTCCATTAGTTGAAAAAATATTACTACCGATAAAGATAGAAAATGATGGAAGAATAAGAAAAATTAAAAATATAAAACTTAATAAATATAAAATAATTTTAATTACTTTGGGAAGTATTATTTGGGGTAGTTCCGATTTTGAAATCGATAAATTAAATAAAGGTTGTTTGGTATAACTTTTAAACAATACGATACACCCGAAAACTGTAATGATTACCGGAATTAGGCTGAGGATAAATGCTCGTAGATAGTCAAAATGAGCACTAAATTGGGAGAAGATGACAGTTGGAAAAGAATTCACCTCATAAAAAGCCGAAACATCAAAACTATTAAAAGTGAGTAATCCAATTAAAATAAATGTTATTAAAAGAATTGATTTAATATCTTTGACTATTAATTGGATTAGTTTTGAATTAGTATGAGGGAGTAGTTTGACGGCATCAATTTGTGAAATGGGAATTTGATTTAATTGTCGATTAATAATGAAAAAAGCTAAGGGTGAGTAACTTATTCCTAACACGAAGATAACCCCTGGCATTGAACGTAAAAGCATTAATATCCCATAATTTTCGAATACCTTATTCGCTAAATAATTAATTAAATTTGCCCAGCCCACCGCATGAAAAAATGGTGGAATTAATAAAGCAATCAACATGATTAAGCTGATGATTAAATTAAACTTTTTGTTATGTATTAGGATAAGGTTACAAACTAAAGCGATAAATATAGCAATTAAACTGCTACCGATTGTAATAATTGTTGAATTTATTAAAGCTTGAATTTCAATGTGTGAGAGTAAAGTCACGGTTACATTATACGAGATTATTGAATCAATTCTGCTTCAACAAAGGAAAGTACTGGTTCTAAATTATCAGTAACTTGATTCCAATTAATTGTCATTGGTTTAAGATTGGCTAAAGAAGGCAAGCCATCAGGTAAATCGGTATTTGCAATCAGGGGAATTTGCACTGCTTTAGACCTGGCTAATAAGATTTCAGAAGTACTTGACACCAAATAATCAATAAGCAACTTAGCATTCTTTTCATTCGGGCTACCTTTAATTAACATAGCTGTATTTGGGATTACTAATGTACCAATGTCTTCTGGATTTGGGTAAATAACATCAACAGGTTTGTTTTCTTTTACCGAGTCATACGCATCATCCGTGTCGGTAAATCCGATTAACATCTCACCATTAACCACTTTATCGCGAGTTTGACCATTACTTTGGGCAATATTAAGGCCGTTACTTTTTAAATCGCGTAAATACTGAAAGGTTTTTGTCTCACCCCAAAGAGTATAAAGAGCAGCTAAATGTGAGCCTGTTGTACCGAAACGCGGATCAGCTAGCGTGACTTGATTCTTATAGATTGATTTTGTTAAGTCTTCGAGATTAACTGGATAATCTTTGCTTGCTAAATTCTCTTTATTTACAACTAAAACTCTTGCTCGTGCAGCAAAGCCAGTCCAATAACCATCTACATCTTTAAATTCAGCAGATATTTTTTCATAATTTTGAGGATAATATTGGGTTAACACACCTTCTTTTTGCAGTTGGATAGTGCGGGTGACTTCATTATTCCAAAAGACATCGGCTTGAGTATTATTCTTTTCCGAAATTAAACGATTAGTTAAACCAACTGTTTTGGATGCCTCAGTGTCATAGACCGCTTTAACTTTTATCCCGGATTCTTTTTCAAAAGCTTGAAGGATTGGTTCCGAGTAATCTTGATCGTGACTAACATAAATCACAACTTCTTGGGGTTCGGATTTGTTTAAATTTATTACGATTAGAATTGCCAAAACGAATGTTAATCCTAAAATTATTTTAGATTTCATAATTATTCGATAATGAATTCATGATTAAACGGTTTGTTTTTTATTAAAAAAACGCATATATAAATCAATTAAGGATTTTGGTATCCATGGTTCGATATATGAAACGACATTGTCAAAGGAATTTAAATAATTACGTTCACCTTCTTCATGAAATGGGATGTGTTTAAGTAATTCATCTTCAATTTTTAATTGAATGACTGGGATATTCCCATGAGGTAGAGGGATTTCTAAAACATGTGGTAGGTTTAAGAAAGTTGAGATATAAAGTACTGTATCTTGAGCGTCTTTTTCAAACCAAAACCATTTTAAGTCATAATATTTATAGTGTTTTTTACCTACTTTGATACCATAAGTAGTTACGGAATACTCCCGACCTTCGGGTTCAACGACTTCAAGTGCGATCAAACTAAATACAAAAGCTATAATTGCCAGCATTAATATCCATTGTTTGGTTAAAATTAACAACAACACAGCCATTGCACACAAAACAAGTACACCGATAAACCAAGTTGGTTGACGGTTTTTAAATACACGTGAAGGTGCAATCCAACTAACCATAATTGCAGGTTTTTCAAATGGTTTTTCGGGTTTAACAACAAGCGGATTTTGTTCGGTTCCTAACTCTTGAGAATCTTGTTCTTCCATTTATTTAACTATAGCAAATCTTTGATTAACTGACAACGAATCTACAATGTTAAAATATTAAATGAGGATCGGAATAAAAGATTCCGTAATCCGAATTAATCCGCCTTTGGCGGAAAGAAGTTGGAGGGGTCGCATAGCCCAAAGGGAAGCCTTTGGCTGCGGTTTTCAGCCCAAGGCTGATCCGCCCCCGAGGGTGGAAGTGCGCTGGTCTTCCTGTCATACGACAGGACAGCCATATCGCATGATATGGCGAAAACGCGGAGTGAAAAATTGAATTGATAATAAATATTATGGAGGGGTGCAGGAGTCCCTATTATACAATAGGGCAAGGGTTGATTCTCCTGTCACACATGAGGGGTTTATTTGAAGAGGTTGTGAAAAATATTAAGGAGGGGTCGCATAGCGGTTTAGTGCGCTGGTCTCGAAAACCGGTGGGTGAATAGCCCTCGGGGGTTCGAATCCCCCCCCCTCCGCCAATTTTCACTTTTTGTGAAATCGTAAGAAACAGCCTCGGCGCAA
>CAZZFC010000094.1:0-4735 GCA_964653325.1 uncultured Candidatus Saccharibacteria bacterium
ATTCCAGATTTTGGCGCAAACTTGAGGTATTGATAAATATAAGTTTGATTTCTCGCCAGCCACAATGCGCAATGAGATGGTCGAACTAACTAAACTTGGATATTTGCAAAAAGATCATATTTCCGCCGGTCGATTCCCTACTCCCCAAGCTTTTCGATACTTTATTAAAAATTTAATGGATGAACGGGAACTTCCGGTTGTAAACGAAGTTGCCATCAAACAACGACTTTGGGATAACCGCCATAATATGGATTATTTTTTACGGGAAGCGACCCATGCATTATCTGAAGAATTGCAAAATTTAGTGATGTTGATTACTGATGATCACGAGGTCTACTACGCCGGTGCCGCTCATATATTACGTCATCCTGAGTTTTACGATATCGATTTAACCCGAAATGTACTACATCTGTTAGATCAATATGACTTAATTCAAGCGATGTTTTCTCAACTTTCGCCGGATGTTGATTTTGGCGTAATGCTTGGGGATGAAATCGGATTGCAAACCCTGAATCAGTGTGGTATGGTCATCAGTCGGATTAAGTTACCAAATAATCTAAATGGATATTTAGCAGTTTTTGGACCTTACCGATTAGATTACCCATCGGTAATCCCAGCGGTACGATATTTACATAAAGTTATTGATGATATAACGAGAAATTGGTAAATGAATATGGACGAACAAACAAACCAAACACAACCGAATCAAAACCAAGATAAAAATACCAACTTGAATGATGAAATGCAAAATCAATTAAAACGTGCGTTAGCGGACTATGCGAATTTGCAAAAACGTTACGAAAAGGAAAAAGAAGAAGTCATTAAATTCTCTACTGAATTGTTATTGATGCAAATGATAAATATTATTGATGGATTTGAAATGACATTTAATCAGATGCAGAAATTATTAGAAAAAAATGGATTTACCAAAAAATATGCAAATGTTGGTGATAAATTTGATGCGGCATGGATGGAAGCAGTCGAAAGTGATGGTAACGGTGATCTAGTAGTGGAAGTTTATGCACCTGCTTATAATTTACATGAAAAAATTATCCGACCAGCCAAAGTTAAAGTCGGAAAGGAGAATAAATAATATGGGGAAAACTGTTGGAATTGATTTAGGAACAACAAATTCAGTCATTGCGGTCATGGAAGGTGGTCAAGTTAAAGTTATTCCTTCAAGTGAAGGTCGACCTACGGTTCCTTCAGTCGTTGATGTCGAAACCAATGTTGTGGGGGAAGTAGCAAAACGTCAATCCGTAGTATCTCCGCAAAAAACAATCTATTCCGTCAAACGCTTAATGGGTCGTAAAATCACTGATCCTGAAGTCCAAGCTTCCAAAAAATATATCTCATATGACGTTACTGGTGGAACAAACGATGCAGCTGTAATTAAAGTTAATGATAAAACTTATACACCTCAAGAAATCTCAGCTAAGGTATTAATGAAACTCAAAACTGACGCGGAAAGTTATTTAGGTGAAAAGGTTGACGCGGCTGTAATTACAGTTCCCGCTTATTTTAATGATTCCCAACGACAAGCCACCAAACAAGCCGGAGAAATTGCCGGACTCGATGTGAAAAGAATTATCAATGAACCCACCGCAGCCGCACTTGCCTATGGGTTAGACAAAAAAACTAATGAAACAATTGCAATTTATGATTTAGGTGGCGGTACCTTTGATATTTCAGTACTTGAAGTTGGAGATGGGGTATTTGAAGTTAAATCCACAAATGGGGATACTCATTTAGGTGGCGATGATTTTGATGAGCGAATTATCAATTTCTTAGTTGATACATTTAAAGCCCAAAATGGAATTGATTTAAGAGCAGACCGTCAAGCATTACAACGACTTCGAGATGCGGCGGAAAAAGCCAAAGTTGAATTATCCGCTAAAACCGAAACGGAAATAAATATTCCATATATTACTGCCGATGCGACTGGACCAAAACATCTTCAAGTAAATTTAAGTCGGGCTAAACTCGAGCAAATGGTTGAGGATTTAGTTGAAAAAACATTCGACGCTGTTAAAAAAGCAATGAAAGATGCCAATCTGGATGTTTCTAAGATTGATGAAGTTATATTAGTTGGCGGAATGACTCGAATGCCCTATGTCCAGGAAAAAGTTAAAAGCTTTTTTGGTAAAGATCCCCATAAAGGAGTTAATCCAGATGAAGTGGTGGCCATTGGTGCCGCAATCCAAGCCGCAGTACTTGGTGGTGAAGTCAAGGATGTTCTCCTTTTAGATGTTACTCCCCTAACTTTAGGAATTGAAACATTAGGTGGCGTGATGACCCCAATTATCGAACGAAACACAACGATCCCAACCACCCAATCTCAAATTTTCTCAACCGCCGCAGATAACCAAACTTCCGTTGAAATTCACATTTTACAAGGCGAACGACCGATGGTGGTTGATAATAAATCACTTGGTAAATTTATTTTAAGTGGAATTCCTCCCGCCCCACGAGGTATTCCGCAGATTGAAGTCACTTTTGATACTGATGCAAATGGAATATTAAATGTCACCGCAAAAGACAAGGCAACAAATACAGAGCAAAAAATAACCATCCAAAATACCACTGGCTTAAGTAAAGATGAAGTTGAGCGGATGAAAAAAGAAGCCGAGGCATTTTCAGTTGAAGATAAAAAGAAAAAAGAGTTTAGTGAAACTAAAAATCAGGCCGATACACTAGTTTATACAGCAGAAAAAACCATTAAAGATGCCGGTGATAAAATCAGTGCCGATAAAAAACAACCATTAGAACAAAAAATTCAAGCCGTTAAGGATGCGATTAATGGCACTGATTTAGATCAATTAAAAACAACGACTGAGGAATTATCTAAATCAATTCAAGAAATTGGTGCATCTTTATATCAAGAAGCACCTAAAACTGAAACATCTGATCCTCAAACCAATCCTGAACAAACGAAGGATGAACCGGTCGAAGGAGAAATTATCAACGATCAAAAAGATCCAAATGCCAATTAAGGCTTTAATTTTAACCTCAGAATATCTATGGATTACTATGCAATTTTAGGAGTAAGTAAGACTGCTTCAACCGAAGAGATCAAAGCTGCATATAAAAAACTCGCCAAAAAATATCACCCCGATGTAAATAAGGATCTGGGTAGCCAAGAAAAATTTAAAGAAGTCAGCCAAGCATATCAGGTATTATCCGATTCTAGTAAACGACAAACCTATGATCAGATGGGACATTCCAATTTTGAAAGTGCCCGTAAAAATGGATTTGGAAATGCTGGACAATCAAGTCAGTCCGGTAGTTATAATGTTAATTTTGAAGATTTGTTCGGCGGATTTAAGGATCCTTTTGATATATTTTCGGAGTTTTTTGGTTCATCGAACCGAGGCTATAGTCAAAAATCTAAAACCAGTAATCGTGGTGAAGATTTAGAGCTTGTAGTGAAAATTACTTTTGAAGAAGCAGCTTTTGGTGCCGAAAATAAAGTCGAATACGAAGCATATTTAGATTGCTTAGAATGTAGTGGTTCAGGCAGTAATAAAGGCAAAAGTGGATTAGCAACTTGTACAACTTGTAAAGGAAAAGGTCAAGTGTACACTCAGTCGAATTTTTTTGGCGCTGCTTTTTCTCAAGTTACTACCTGCCCTACTTGTTCGGGTAGTGGACAAATGATCGAAAATCCATGTAAAGTTTGCAATGGCACTGGCAGAAAAAAACAACGCACAACTATTTCTTTAAAAATACCGGCTGGAATCGATAATGGTATGCAGATGCGAATCAATGGGAAAGGGAATATTGGTAAAAACCAAGGAAGTAACGGCGATTTGTATGTCACTTTTAAAGTCAGTCCCCACGAATTCTTTACCCGGAAAGGGAATGATTTACATTTACAAGTTCCACTCAACATACCCCAAGCGGTACTCGGAACTACTTTAGAAATACCAACTTTAGCTGGGAATAAAAAAGTAAAAATTCCAACTGGTATTAATCATGGCCAGCAAATTAAGTTAAGTAATGAGGGAATTCAACGATTAAACTCAAATTCCCGAGGAGATTTAATTCTAACAATCGACCTTCAAATACCGCAAAAGTTAAACAAAGATGAAAAGGATCTGTACGAAAAACTGTCAGAAGTAAGCAAAAAATCTCCATCTTTTCTCGACAAACTTTTTTCATAAATGATATCCCTCGGGATAACGCTTTCTAAACTGATTTATCAACAAAAATTATTAGTAAAAGGTTGCATAATTCAGTAAGAAAGGTATATAATCCGACGGTATGGTTAGATCAGAATTTTTAGCCGCAATCAAACAAGTGGCAAATGAGCGGGGTATTAAACCTGAGGATGTCATTGAAACCTTGAAAAAGGCAATGCTTGCGGCATATAAGAAAGACTATAATGTTACTGATGAGGAATTACTACAAGTCATCGTGCAAATTGATGACAATACTGGTGAAGTATCACTCTTTAAAGATGATCAAAATGTAACACCACCGGGATTCGGAAGAATTGCTGCCCAAACAGCTAAACAAGTGATTTTACAGGGAGTTCGCGAAGCGGAAAAACTAGCCGTAATTGATGAATTTAAAGCCAAAATAGGGAAAGTGATCCCAGGGATGTTACAACGATTTGAACGCAACAAATGGTTTGTCGATATTGGTCGAACCGTGGCGGTCATGCCACGTGAGGAACAAGTTTTTTCAGAACAATATAAAGGTGTTCCAGGACAAGAACAAAATGGATTATTTT
>CAZZFC010000095.1:0-4735 GCA_964653325.1 uncultured Candidatus Saccharibacteria bacterium
ACCTAGAAATATCCATCGCCAATACTTCATTAAACGTATACCAACCATAATTTCCAAATTCACGTTTAAATTCTTCGGTATGATCATTAATTGGCAATTGAGAATCGCGTTTAAATACATACCATAAATCCACATCAATATGACCAGCCATTAGTCCTACTGTTTCGACATGGGTAATAAATAATGGTGATTTTGAATCAAAAAGAAAAAATCCATCCTCATTCATTTCCTCCTGTATTTCTCGTAATACCGTGTTAAATGGTAATTCATTTTTATCAACATGTCCTCCACCCGGAAGTAACAACAATGACTTTCTATGCTCAAGTAATAAAATCTTCTTTTGAACTGAATCTACAAATACGGTATAGCAAACTAAATGCTTGGGTGGAGTTGCGGGTCGTTCAATCCGAAAAATCTCAACACTTGAATCAATCCACGCAATTGCATCGGCTTGATGTGCTTTTTCAATTTCATCAAATGGATTTATTTGTGTAATTAGTTCTTTAATTTGTTTTCGAACTGTTTTTTCCATTAATATTTACCGTAACAATCATAATTATATCCCCACCCTTATCATTCCGATGACCGAAGAGAAGACCTGCCTACGCAGGCAGGGAAATCTTTCAATTCAATATTTTTCAAAAATATATTATAAAATTTACCTAAACGATATGAATAAATTAAAACTTGCCGAATCATATGTCAAAGTTACGGATATGGACAAATCTGTTTTATTTTATGAGGAATTATTACAAGTAAAATCAATTGTTCGTTATAAAGACCGTTGGACTACTATCGTTGATGGATTTGGATTATATCGACCCACCTTTGATCAAGAAAATAATATTGAAATGACGACTATCGAACCAAGATTAGTAACCGGGAACAATACAATCATAGTATTCCATTCAACCGATATTGAAAAAGATTATCAGCGAATTAAAAACATGGAAATTGGTGAAATATCCAATATTGCGGACATTAATCTCATGGCTCATTACCGTTTTTTTCATTTTAAAGATCGAGACGGGAATATGATTGAAATCGGGCAATATTTTGACAATTAGAACCCGGTGCTTAACTGAGGCGCCATATCAATACATCAAGCTTCGCAAGTTTGATTTGTATTTACCCCAGCAACTGTTTAGCTAGAAACAGAATAAAAAAGAAAATTAAATTAAATCCGAAAGTATACTTTGCACTGATTTGCGCAATCACAAGCGACTCGATAAATTTCATCGGTTCAATTAATTTAAGATTATAGCTGAGTTTAGACTTGATATATTCTTTATTGGCAAGTTTATAGCTGATCTGGCCAACTACTAAACTAATTCCTAAAGCTATAAACATATTTACTTTAGGTAGATTCAAAACCCCAGCAATATTATCCAATGCCCAACCTTGCGCAAGGGCAATAATCATACAACCGACATAAATTACTCCCTTCATAAAACTAAACACCCCACTTTGACCGACAATTGACGCTACTTCATTCAGATAAACTTGGTTATTATTCGGATTGGCTTTAATTTCTTCGGTTAACTCAGCTAATCTGGTTTTTATATCCCCCTGAGTGCTATTTGGATTTATTGGTTGAAGCTGGTTTGGATTATCGTTCATAGGTTAATGATATCGTAAATTTGTTCTCGAATCGATTTTCCCATTCTTCATTAAGAGCCCGGCTCTAAATGAGACCGAAAGATCAACCACATCAAGCTTCGTAAGCTTAATATGCAAAACTTTTTAATATGAATTTTCACTATCTTGATTATATCTGAAAACATATCATGGCGATCTTATATTCGTATCTACCTGTGTCATTCCGATGATCGAAGGAAAGACCTGCCTGCCGGTAGGCAGGGAAATCCCTTAACTCAATATTTTTTCACAAATATATTATAGAATTAATTTAATCGATATGAATAAATTAAAACTTGCCGAATCATATATTAAAGTTACGGATATGGATAAATCTGTTTTATTTTATGAGGAATTATTACAAGTAAAATCAATTGTACGTTATAAAGACCGTTGGACTACTATTATTGATGGTTTTGGATTATATAGACCTATGTACGATCAGGAAAATAATATTGAAATGACGACTATCGAACAAAGATTAGTAACAGGAAACAATACAATCATTGTATTCCATTCAACCAATATTGAAAAAGATTACCAGCGGATTAAAAACATGGATATAGGTGAAATATCCAATATTGCGGACATTAATCTCATGGCTCATTACCGTTTTTTTCATTTTAAGGATAGAGACGGGAATATGATTGAAATCGGGCAATATTTATAATAGCTAGTATCCGACGCTTAATCAAGGCGCTATACCAACAACATCAAGCTTCGCAAGCTTGTTTTATAGTTTTCGAATATTTCCTTTACCTATTCAGTAGCTAATGAACAAACACTTTATGTTTGGTGTCTATCATTTTCCAATATCCAAAATCTACTTCCAGCTAATGAATTTATTCGAACAAGGATTTCCAATACATACTTCAAATTTCCAATTTTCAATATCTCCCACAAGACTAAAAACCGTTTGGGTATCAGCTTCGTGACGACAAACAGCCTGATTAGAATTATGGTCCGCTAGGATTGTTTTTACTCGATTCATATCTACCGTTGGTGATTCAGTCAGTAAATGTTGGATTCGCTTTAATCGCGCTTCAGATAACACCACTTCTTTGGACGCCTCAAATTGTTTCAACAAAGGACATAAATAATGGTTTGTATGTGCATATCTTCCCGTGTATTCAATAAACTCACTCTTTGTAGCCGATGCTTCAATTAATACCACTTGGTGTTTGGATACAATCACATTGTTATACGAAGATGCGCGTTGAGATTCTAAACTCATTATTTTTGCATTATCGATATTCTCACAATCCAAAATACCCCGGGCGATTAATCCTCTGGGAATTCCGGGCTTCACGTCGTTTTGAAGAAGTTGATTCCCGCCTAAGTAAAAATTCGTATTAAAACCGACACCTGGAAATATTCCCCAAAATCCAGCGATATAAACACTTTGTCGTTTTTCGTTTGTATATCTCACAAAAGTCAGATCGGCTTTCATTTCTGGACTGACATCATTGTTATGTCCGATATAAATATTCTCTGTACCAACCACAATTTCCGAACATTTTGTGGCGCTAGGTGTATCAAATAATTCCTCGGTTAAATCAATAAATACATCTTCGAGTTTAACTTTTGCTCCCTCGCTAAAACCCAAAACCTCTTGAAATACTTCCGGCAAGAACTGCTTGGATATCTTAATATATTCCTTAATATCATTCTGTAATTTCTCCCATGACATCCCCAAACGTACAACATCCTTTTTGTCAGCTTCAATTGTGTCTTTGACTCTTGTCGCATAGATTTGTCCCATCTGATAGCCAAAGTTATAGCGGGTATCATTTATTTCGTAAAACATGTTTTAGGATTTTTAATTATCTTCAGTAGATTCCGACATCAATTCTACTATCACTTAAGGTTTATTAATATCGAATTGGCGCGTTTGACTACAGCCGGACGGGAATTATTTGTTTGACGGGTGATGAAGTCGATTAATTTATGCTTTTTGATTTCGTTGGTGGATAATAATTTAATTAATGGCCAACAATGTTCTCATCCAATATTCAACCTTAGGATAATCAACTACCCAAATATTCCCTTCCTTTTTACAACAGGGCGTTTTAATACCGTGAAAAGGTCCTTGATATTCCCACTGTTGTTAATCGTAAAAAGTAGTCCCTGAAAATTTAATTCAGATTTTTCAACTTCCGATCTTGCCTTTATTTTATTACCTATTTCAGCAATATTTAATTTTTCGCCACTATTCCATAAATCAATCGGACCGATGGAAAGCCAGTGATTAAAAACTCCAAGTCTTACTCCTTCGATTGGACTTTCAAGAAGGAACTTGTGCCCAATAATATCCGCATCATATTTATTAATAAAGGTAGCGAAATCTTGATACTCAAAAAATAATTTTAGACAACCTTTAATAAACAAATCATTATCTTTTACCTTACAATTATCACCTAAAAATATTGTTAGCACAAAAGGTGAATCATCTCTCCCGGTATTCCAAATAAACTCAACAATCAGTATTTTAAAATCATCATTAAGATATTTTTTGATTTCTTCTTCGGTTGGTATTCCCGCTTTTTTATTAATTATCCAAGCATCTTCGTATTTACGATCTTTGGCAAACTGAATTGTATCTGGCTGATTCGTAATTTCCTTTGCGAGTATATCTCTAAGCGTCTTGTTCATAATTTTAAAAATACCAATTACCTTGTTAACCAACCAACAATAATTGCTAACTTTGAACTCGTACAGTTATTGTAGACATAACCGTTACAACTAACCTCACATTTGTCATATTTTCTAGAATATTTCTCACAACTATTTACTGTTTCTGTACCCCAACAGTTGTTAAAACACCCACCAACAGGCGGTTCTAAAAGTTCAACTTCGATTCCATCAAGATCAGGATTATCGTCGCTTCTTTGCTGATAAACCGTGTAAATCGTTGGATGATTAGGGAAATAAACTTCTTTTAAATATGTTCTGATTAATATCAAAAACACAAGAAAAACTAATAAAATCAAACCCAATTTAGCAAGTTTCTTGTTCACAATATAATTTTATCACTCCGGCTGCGGAGACCGTTCAAAAATGGTCTCTTTTTCTAGCCGATACGATCTTTGTGATGATA
>CAZZFC010000096.1:0-4731 GCA_964653325.1 uncultured Candidatus Saccharibacteria bacterium
ATTCTTTCAAACCTTAACCCGCAAACTATTTTACAGCGGGGTTTTAGTATTACAACCACCGATGATGGCAAAATAATAAAAAGTATCAACGAATTGAAGAATCAGGATATTATGAAGACCACCTTAAAAGATGGTAAAATTAGTTCAATAGTTAAAGCGATCCATAAATGAAAAAACAATCATCTAAATCTATATCAGAAATTAAAACGCAAGAGCTATTTGATCAACTTGAATCAATCACCGTTGAAATTGAGCAGGGAAAACTCGATCTGGAAAGTGGAATTGCTCGTTATAAAGAAGGAACGCTGATTGCGAGTGAACTTAAAAAGAGATTAGCGAAATTAGAAAACGAAATTATTGAAATTAAACCTCAAATAGAATAAGTAATATTTCTGAGTTGATCAATTTAAGGAATATAGCTTTCATGTTAAACTAAAATTGTGAATATTTATTTACAAATCACCTTGGTTTCGGCAATCATCGGTGTTGTTGTTAATCTATTAATCGTTTTGTTAATATTGAGCCAAAAAGGTAGTGATAAAGCGTCATGGTATCTGGTCATTTGGATTATTGCAATGACACTGGGACTTCAGGTTCTAGGATATTATGTAATGATACAAACCCAGCCTGAGCATGCATTATTTTGGTATCGGATGACATATCCGCTGGGAATATTCATGCCATTTATCTATTTATTTGTAAAATATTATCTGAAAGAAAAGTTAAGTAATCTATCTAAATATTTTTTATCTATATATTTTATTATATCGGTTCTATTCATTTGGACGAGTAATGAATTTATTTTAGGGGTAGTCTGGAATGACTCGGTAGGGTTTTATTTAGCTGAATTTAGTTTTCTTAAAGCTAAAGCAATAGTATTCTATGTGGGTATATTTTATTGGATGTATACAATATATTTATTATTTAAATTCACCAAGAAACAGAAATCATCAATAGTAATTAATCGATTAAGATTTTTAATCGCGGGCTTAATTGTTCCTCTAATTGGGTTTACGTCAATTACTCTTCCGATCATAGAATTGAGAAAATATCCTCTTGATATGTGGTTTCACACCCTGGGGTCTATTATTATCGCATATGGAATTTTAAGATATCGTTTAATGAACATAACATTAATTATTCGAAAAGGTTTAATCTATTCGGTAACGACTATTTTTATTACCTCGATCTATCTTATATTTACCTTTATAATTCAGACAATAATAACTGGTGAGTCAGCTAAAATCTCAATTCCTGCAGCAATTAGTACTGCGATTATAATTGCAGTAATTTTTCAACCTCTTCAAAATTTTACCCAAAAAATAATTGATTCAATATTTTTTAGAAAATCATATTCTGTTCAAGATTTACTTGAAAAACTAACGGTTGGCATTACCCAATCCATTAAGTTAGACGGTATATCAAATTTTGTGCTTCAAAGTATTATTGACACAATCCAAATTCGGAATGGCCAAATCTTACTTTTAAATACTGAAACACAAAATTTTGAAGTGAAATATTCATATAAATGTGTAATTAACCCAAATAAACAACTATCATTGCTACTGCCTGAATTAAACAATATTATTATCAATAATAAGACCGTTAGCCGATATGATAAGGAAGTAGAAAATGCTCAAGAAATATTTCAACGATTCGATTGTGAAATAATTGTACCAGTGATAACAACTGAACGGCCTGTTGGATTATTAGTATTAGGTTCGAAGTTATCGGCAGAGCCTTATTCGCTTGAGGAATATCAATTGCTTTCAATTATTTCGCGGCAGGTCGCTACGGCACTCCAGAATGCCCTCTTGTTCCGACAAGAAGTCATAGATAAGCAAAAGATTGAGGAATTATTACGGCACGAACAGGAGCTAAGTGAAATGAAATCACAATTCATCACAATTGCTTCCCATAGTTTACGGACTCCATTAACTGCGATAAAAGGATATTATGAATACTTATCAGAAAATAATAAGATTTTTACACTAGAAGATCAACAAAATATTAATTACATCGATACTTCAATAAATAAATTATCAAATTTAATCGAACAGATATTGACTGTTTCATCAATTGAGAAAGGAGTTGTATCGATATATAAAACAAACAGTAATTTAGTTGAATTAGTTAATCAGGCCTTCGAAGCACACTTACATGAAGCCGAAAGTAAACAAATTGAATTAATAAATAAAGTAACAGAAAATTTACAGAACCTGATGATTGATAAAATGAAAATTTTACAGGTATTCGATAATCTATTGAATAATGCGATTAAGTTTACAGATAAAGGAACCGTAACAATTGATATTGAAGATCGTCCAGTTGAAGTTATCGTGAAAATTATTGATACTGGAGTAGGAATTCCAAAGGAAGAAATACCAAAAATATTTACTAGTTTCTACAAACTACAACCAAAATTATTAGCAATCGAAGGAATTGGTATTGGATTGTATGTATCTAAGTTAATTATTGAAGCCCATGGTGGTAGAATGAAAGTATTTTCAAAAGTGGGAGTTGGAAGTACTTTTGAATTTTCTTTACCTAAATGAAATGTCAGAAAATATAGTCAAATCGACAATTCATAAATTTATAGTAAATAATCAAGAATTTAACGGTATTGAAGAGATGCCACCAGCGATAAGGAAAATTTTTGATGACCAAAATAATAATGGTATGCCAGATATTTTTGAAGCCGTAAAACCGAAAACTACGATATCAACAGTAGAAAATCTTACCGTTCCGTTAAATAATAATACTAAAGCTCAGTTAGACGAAATTTTTTCATCCCAAGGAACTACTATTTTGGACTCAAAAAAACAAGAAAAATCAATTAAACGATTGGGTTTATTGGTATTTTTTACAATTTTGGCCTCCATCGGAATATTCTTTTATTATCGCTATATTGAAAGTATTGTTGGTTTATCAAAGTAAACCGGCTTGTTTCGCCAATAATTCCGCTGTATTTAGATTTTCTAATTTATTAATATCAATGTTAAATTGAACAAGAAATGATTGTAAAACTTCACTTGAATCTGCTTCGAATTTGATTGTAGTTGAAAGATCATTAAATATTTCATCTAGGGCATTAAAGGTTATATTCTGATATTGAATTGTATATTCAATTGCAAATTGAGTATAATCAACCCATTTCTCAAAACCAAGTATCGACAGTTTATTTTCACATTCAGTGGTTGTCCCTTCGATTAATAATTCTGAATTTGTGATGTAGGCTTTTTGGTCATGATTTATGATAATATCTTCAGCCTTTGCTTTATCATTTGAAAAGGTTCGTATCCTAACCGCCCTATCCCGTGGGTTAAAATCTACAAGTGATACACTTATCGGTTTCCAAAATGAACCACCAAGCTTTTCTAATTCACGAACTGAAGTTGTATGATTCTTAATATACGTTAAGACATTTTCTTGAGATGGAATTCGAAGGGTATAGTCTTTAGACATTATAATAAAGCTAAAGCAGTTGCTTCATCGTTTTCGTTTAGTCGAATAATTCGAACTCCTTGAGTATGTCGACCTAGAGTAGGAACATCCGCTAGTGGTAATCTAATTGTTTGTCCGAGCTTGGAGATTACAAGTAAGTCATCAGTTTCTGGATTTTCGGTTGTGGGTTTTTTGGGTTCATCATTTCGAAGTACTCTGATGGCTACTAAATTACCAGTCTTAGGGTTAATTTTTACGGTAAAAACACCTTGTCCTCCCCTACCCTGAACTTTATATTCGGATAATTGTGTGCGTTTACCATGTCCTTTTGAAGTTAAAACTAATACTTCATAATCTTTTGCCTTGGTTTGATCATTGGCCGTAATCACATCCATGCCAACCACAAAATCATTTTTATGTAACATAATTCCCCGAACTCCTTTTGTGGCTCTACCAGTTGGTCGAACATCATCTTCATCAAACATGATGCATTTACCCATTGCGGTAATTAAAAGAACTTTATCTTTGCCGGTTGTAACTTTGACATCAAGTAATCTATCATCTGGATCTAAACTGACGGCAATTAATCCGGATTGACGAATATTCTCATATTCAACCGTTTCCGTTTTCTTTACATTTCCTTTTCGAGTTGCGAACAATAAATATTTTTTCATATTATTCAGTTTCTAGTTTTTTCTTTTGGGTTAAAATGCTGGTAATCTTCTCATCTTGATCAATCCCAATTATATTAACTGCGGGTGTTCCTCGGGCAATTCGACTGGTTTCGGGAATATCCCAAACCCGTTTATTAAATACCCGTCCTTTTGAAGTAAAGAATAAGACCTCATCATGAGTATTCGCAGATACTATCAGTTGAATAATATCACTTTCCTTTAAGTTCCCACCACTAACTCCTTTACCACCTCGGTTTTGAGTCCTGAAACTTAAAGGTGAAACTCGTTTAATATAACCGTCCAAACTTAATAAAATGATGGTCTCTTCGTCTTTAATCAGTTCTTCTTCGGTAATTTCACCAGGTCGACCTTTAAAGACTTTTGTCCGACGATTATCACCATAGGCTTCTTTAATACTTACTAATTCTTCTTTAATTATGGTAATCAGTTTCTTAGGAGATTGTAAGATTGTTTCATAATTTTGGATTGCTTTTAAGATTGTTTCATATTCGGAAATAATTTTTTCTCTTTCTAAGGCGGCTAAACGTCGAAGTTGCATTTCTAAAATTGCCAGTGCTTGAATTTCGGTTAATTTAAACTTTTTCATCAAATT
>CAZZFC010000097.1:0-4681 GCA_964653325.1 uncultured Candidatus Saccharibacteria bacterium
ATTGTAATCGCAATTCCGACAATTACTAGGTCAAGTTCAAATCAAACTAATAGTCGAGTCAGTGAACGATATTTAGCTGGTGAAACCGAAATTGTGAATTTAATGAAAAAGAAGGCCGTTTTAACTCAAGAAGCGAAAAAGGCAATTATCAATCACAATCTGCCGTTACTTTATCAACTGATAAATGCGAATAACGATATTATGCGGACATTTGGTTTTGTATCCGAAGATAATGAACGAATTATTTCAATTGCCAACAAACATAATGCATTAGCCACTAAAACTTGTGGTGCCGGTAGAGGTGCTGTGGCAATCTTTGCCAGAAATGAAGTCCATGCAAACCAAATTAAAGCAGCTTTAAAAAACGAAGTGATGTTTATTAAATCGGTAAAAGTGGCTAAAGGAGTACGGTTTGAAAAAAAATTCAATTAACCCAAAATACAAAGTTGTGATGTTTGATATCGATGGCGTTTTAAACGAACACGGAGGGAACATTATGGACTGCAGTAAAAAAGCGATTCAACTTTTACGTGACCGTAATCTCCGAGTTTGTTTTGCGTCCGGAAAACATGCTTGGTATATCCAAGGTGGACTAGTTTGGTCGGGGCTACTTGAAAAAGATACGGTGATTGTAGCGGAAAATGGTGGAGTAGTTTACGATCCAAATACCCGGCAAAAAATTACCGAAGAAAATCATTTAGCCGACGTGCGATTACTGCGTAATATTTTTTACAATTTATATTCCAGAAACAATGGTTATCTGCAATTCGCATCCATGCGAGTATGGGAAGAACCTAAGGAAACTTTGTTTTGTTTATTTCCACAAAAACCAATCGATGTTAAGCCCTTGGCTAAAATTCTAAAAGAAATCATTGAATTAAATCAACTAAAATTATATATTGTGGAAAACCTCGATTCGGTAGATGTCTTACAACTGAATGTAAATAAGGCCAGTGGACTTAAAAAAGCAAATGCGCTAATGGGAGTTACATCTAAAGAAATTATTGCCTTTGGAGATAGCTATAATGATATGGAAATGCTAGAGGTCGTTGGATTTGCAGTTACAGTTAATAATGGGAAAAAAGAAATTAAAGAAATTGTAAAAAATAAGAGGAGTAAAGGTTATATTGCAAAGCAAAACTATGGCGATGGGGTATTAGAAGCGGTTGAATACTTGATTGATCAGAAATTAATTTAACCAGATGCAATATATTAAAGGACAATACAATAATCACAAAGATACGAAAGGTTGGTTTGTGGGAGACTTTTTCCCCGGAGATTATCCCGCGAAAACCGCGAAGTTTGAAATTTGTTTTCATGAACGTAAAAAAGGTGATGTTGTCGATCCGCATTTGCATGAACAAAAAGTTGAGTTAATTATTATCTTTAAGGGTAAAGCAAAATACAATATCGATGGGGAAGAAGTTGAATTATTAGGTGGCGATTATTTATTTATGCAAACTTACTCGAAAATTTCTGCGGTATTTTTAGAAGATACCCAACTGTTTGCGATTCATGCGCCGAGTATTCCAACAGATAAAGTTACATTTGAAAAATAAGGAGTGGAGTGGGATTAGATGATTTTTCGACACTACCCCTGGCATTCTGCTTGGGGAGTTAGATCAAACTGCTTGAGCCAGGCCATATGGTTAGGTTCACCAGGATATTCGAATCCGACAATCGTTGCTGAAGTCCCATATGGGGTCTTTGTGAATTGGAAGCTTCCATAGAGGTCTTCGAGTCGTTGACACAACTCCTGGACTCTTCCGTTGGCGACGATTACACGGTATTTCTGTGCCATTTAGGGTTTCCTCCTTATGTGCGAAATCCCACTCCTTGAGACAGTTGGTTAGGTTATACCGCAGGAAAGGGATTTCTCACATTCGTTCAGAATGACATGGTAATAAACATATTATTGAATTGGGTTAGACAAATAAATAGGAGGAGTGGGATTTTCGGATTTTCAGTGAGTTTGTGGTTGATCGAACGGAATGAGTCTCCCCAGACCATCGACCGAACCTTCGAAGTTAAACTTGATAACAACCACTTCTTTGGTTTCCTTCTCGACCTTGACTCCAGTAACCCTGGGGATTTTAGTTCGTAGTAGTGCAAGTACGTCCTTCTTGACCCCAGGGGCAACCCGAATCGTGACATGCATCCTTGCCATGTGGGCTCCTTTCATGACCCTGAATATCCCACTCCTTGAGACAGTTGGGTTGATTATAACGCAACATATAGCAAAATATTAATAAAAAACAGAGTGGGATTATTGCACTGGTTATTCGACCTCTTGAAAATCTTGAGTTCTAAATGAACTAGTTTTCTGACATATCGTTGCGAGATCTTCACCATACGCGAATTGAATGACGACGCTACCAGGAGTTGATTCACGATCAGTAGTGATCTCGGTTACACCCGGGATTCGATTGAGTTGATATTTCGCGTAATCAGCACCTGATATAGGAACGGTTATTTGAAAACGTTTCATAGATTCTCCTTAACGTGCGGTTAATCCCACTCCATGAGACAGTGGTTGAATTATAATGCGAATTATGGAATTTAAGACAAAGGGTTGTCATTTTTCCAAACAAAGTGAGGAGAAATCGCTTTGTTTGGAAAAAGTAAAAACAAAATTAACTACAAAAGGGATTTATCTTCCGATAAATCGAAATCGGAATGACACAATCCGTGGATATTTTGTCTTGTTACGAGGTAAGTTCGCATCACTCAACAAGATGGAAACGATCAATGACACAAACCATTATTTTTGATAGGATTTATACACATGCAAACATTTGAATTTTCACCTAATCCACTAATTCAAGAATTGTTAGCTCTCGATAGTGAGATAGTCGACTTAGCCGAAATCGCTGGTGTACTTGGTTGGGATCAAGAGGTCAATATGCCCCCTAAGGCAGCGTTAGCACGTGCTAAACAAGGTTCAACTTTAGTCGGAATCATTCACGATCGGGCAGTGAATCCGAAAATTAATGAACTATTAGAACAACTTGAAATTCAATTTAAGTCTGATCCAAGTCAATTTTCCGAAGCCGATAAAAATCTAATCCGACAAATTCGACGCGATTATGATTTATCAACCAAATTACCTAAAAAATTAGTGCAAGAGTTGTCCGAGGCAACATCTCTTGGGCAACAAAAATGGGTGGAAGCTAAAAATGAAAATGATTTTAAAATCTTTCAGGGATCGCTGGAACGAATAGTCGAACTTAAGCTTGAAGAAGCAGACGCCTTGGGTTACGTTAAAAGTCCATATGATGCGCTTTTAGATTTGTATGAGCCAGGTGTAACGCAAGAGTGGTTGCAAAATATTTTTACTCCATTAAAAAATGAAACGATCAATCTACTGAAAAAAATTCAATCTAAAGATGGTTTTGTTTCAGATGAAATTTTACACGGTGATTTTGATGAGGAGAAACAACGACTTTTTAATCGCGAAGTTGCATCTTGGTTGGGGATTGATTGGGGCGCAAGCCGGCTTGATGTTTCTTCCCATCCATTTACGACATCCCTTGGGGGAAGTACCGATGTACGGATTACCACTCGCATGAATCGAGATGACATTACATATAGTTTAATGTCCGTGATTCACGAAACTGGGCATGCCGTCTATGAACAGAACTGTAATCCGAATTTAAATCGCACAAGTTTATTTGGCGGAACGTCGCTTGGAATTCATGAATCGCAATCGCGATTTTTTGAAAATCGAATTGGTCGGTCACATGCCTTTTGGCATTATTGGTATCCGAAGTTACGTGAATTTTTTCCGGATCAATTTGATATGAGTGGGGAGAATGATTTCTACCGAGCGATTAATAAAGTGGTACCATCTTTAATTCGGGTTCAAGCCGATGAAGTTACTTATAATTTGCATATTATTATCCGTTTTGAAATTGAATCGGATTTAATGCACCGTAAAATTGCCGTTCCCGATTTACCAGAAGTTTGGAGTAGTAAATATAAACAGTATTTAGGAATTGAACCAACTAATGATAAGGATGGCGTGCTTCAGGATATTCACTGGTCGCATGGCAGCATCGGTTATTTTCCGACTTATACTTTGGGGAATTTATATGGCGCACAACTAGCCAATAAAATGAATCAGCATGTCCGTATTGATGAGCAATTGCTCAATGGTGATTATTCGGTGATTTTGTCATGGTTAAAAGAAAGCATTCATCAATGGGGGAAAATGTATCGACCAATTGAATTAATTCAACGCGTCACGGGAGAAGAATTAAACAGTAAATATTTTATTGATTATTTAATTACCAAGTATTCTCAAATCTACGAGTTGTCGTAAATTTTTATGTCGTCATCCAGAGCGCTAGCGAAGGATCCAGGTGTTGAATTATTGCTATGGATTATTCTCTTTTGGTTCCGAATGACGGATTATATTTGTTTTGTCTAGCTGGTATTGTCATTTCGACGAACGAAGTAAGGAGAAATCCCTTTGTATCAAGATGTTAAACTATAAGTAACCACATTGCGGGATCGTCTAATGGTAGGACAACAGATTCTGGATCTGTCTATTGGGGTTCAAATCCCTATCCCGCAGCCACTCGACGCACTCTCGAAAGATAGAAAGAATAGAAAGGGTAATACGCAGGCACCGTTCAAAAACGGTCTCTTAGAATGTCCGAAAAGGTTGATAAATCAACAT
>CAZZFC010000098.1:0-4657 GCA_964653325.1 uncultured Candidatus Saccharibacteria bacterium
ACCTTCAGGTCGTAGCTTGCTAAAATTGTAGCCACACCCTCCCCCATTTTTTTTAATTAATGTAGATTTGTGTAAAATATTAAAAATTTCATTAATATCATCTTTTAACGGCCAAACAAAACAATTCGCCAGTTGGGCATCTTTTTTGCCTGAGTTTGTTAATGTTCGGGTTCCTGGTAAAAAATCAAAATTAATCATAATCTCATAAAATTTTTGGTACCATTTCTGTTGTTCACTTTTCTTTTCAGCTGTAGATAAAAATTTAGCAACTCTTTCAATCATTTGTTTGGGAGTCTCTACAATATTACCTTGTTCATCCCGACGTAAATAACGTCGTTTTAGAATATATAGTGTGTTATACGAAAGGCCGATATCGTCTACCACTCCAAGACTAGCTTTATCTTGTTGGGCGTGACGTTTATTTTCCCGATACATCATGTAATAACGGGCGGTTTCTCCAAGTCCATTTTCAAGAAAAATTCTTTCAACCACGTGACTAATTGCCTCAGCGGAAATTTCGGAATTTGGAAAACTCATTCCGATTTCGGATATCGCTAAATCAGCGATTGGTTGCGAATTAACTTCAAGATGTTTGGTATCTTTTAAAGCTAGTGTAATTGATCGAATTATCTTAGATTCGGAAAAAGCTTCTTTATCTCCGCTGATTTTTATAACAGTTTTATTAATTGAATTTTCCATTCTTGCATTTAACACGCAGAATATTCACCACACCCACCAAATTGGGGTGAACATTTTTTACACCCTTCCACCATCAAAACTGAATAATTTCCGCACATTGGACACATCTCTTTTTCAATAACTTCGCCTAGATTTACCATATCAGTTTTATTATCAAATAACTGTAATACCTCTTGTTTGCTTTCATATTTTTCTGGATCATCAATCCGTTTTAAACCTTTAGCAATGGCATCGGGTACCGATAACACTCGTTCGCCATTAAACCCAGAAACCATTCCACTACTAATTCCCTCAAGTTCATGAATAATTGCTTTCATCCTCTGACGGCTATTGGCTGATCCTAGACGGAAAAGTAATGAGATTAGTTTGCCGAGGGCCTCGGTGTCTGCCCGCACATCCGAACCCGCTTTACCTAAATTAATAAATACTTCATGATAGTCATCTTCTGATGTTTTATTAACGGTTAGATACATGTTTCCCAGTGGTGTCGCAACTCTTTGGGTAACCCCAGTTAAGGAATTTTCCCTTGGACGAACAATATATTCACTTTCAAGACTTGGTTGATTCTTTTTACTTTTCGTATCTTGAGTTTCTAATACAATTTCTTCACGGGATCCTGCTCGATAAATAGTAAGTCCGCGGCATTTTAACTCCCAAGCTTGAAAATAAGTTTTTTCAATATCATCTTGAGTTGCTGTAACTGGAAAATTACAAGTCTTGGAAATTGAATTGTCAATAAATGCTTGGATTGCCGCTTGGGTTTTGACGTGCTCAGCCGATTGAATATCTGATGATACGACAAATACATCCCGTAGTGATTTTGATAACTTTTCAATATTCTGACATGAACCAGTTTTTATTATCTCAGCGATGATTTCATTTTTTTGCTCATCCGAAAAAGTTTGCTCATTAATCATTTTTTCGAATAAAGGACTAATATATTTCAATGTTAACTTTTCGCCTTTCCCTGCCGCTTGATAAACATTTCGTTCATATGCCAATGCAAAGACTGGTTCACATCCATATCCTTCTACCCCAAGTACTGTTGAAGTTGACCCGGTTGGAGCAACTGTGGTTTGGGCACTATTTCTAATGCCATGCATCAATAAATTATCTTTGATTTCGTCCCAATTTAACTTTGGCATTTTATAATCATACTCAATGGTATTTAAACTGCACGGTGATTGCCATTTTAAATTGGTTGGGTCATAAATACTTCCCGCAATTTTTGGAAACGCTCCACGTTCAGTAGCTAAATAAATACTTTCTTGCATCGCATGAAAACGCAAAAACTGCGCGATTTGGGAGGCTAAGTCAATCCCTTCCTTACTTCCATACCTTACATTTAATGCATACATTAAATCAGCTAATGCCGTGAATCCTAATCCAATCCGCCGATTAGTAGTCGCGGCTTCTTTTAATTGTGGAATGGTTGGAACATATGCGTTAACAGTCACAATATTATCTAAAAACCTTACTGCTGTATGAATTGTTTTCGCCAATTTTTCCCAATTGATTTCACTATTTTCTATATGTTGAATTAAATTAATATGACCTAAACAACAATTTTCGTATGGACCTAACCATTGCTCGCCACACGGATTTGTGGCTTCAAGCTCATATTGGTTAGGCACGGGATTAAAACGATTCGCCTCATCGATATATAAAATACCTGGTTCACCATTGGCCCAAGCATTTTCTACCATTAAATTAAATATTTCACGCGCTTTGACAGTCTCCCAAACTTTTTGATCGTGAGGATTAATTAAATCAAAATCACCATTATTTTTAACTGCCGTCATAAACTTATCGGTTACTGCAATGGAAATATTAAAATTTTTAACTTTACCTTCTTTCGATTTACAGGTAATGAACTGTCGAATATCCGGATGATCTACCCGTAATACGGCCATATTTGCACCTCGACGAATACCACCTTGAGCAATTTCATCAAAAGCAGCATCATATACTTGTAAAAATCCCACCGGACCACTTGCCTCACCCATACTAGATTTCACCACATCCCCCTTAGGACGTAATCGCGAAAAGGAAAACCCATTACCCCCACCAGTTTGTTGGATTAAAGCGGCATTTCGAAGCGTAGAAAAAATTCCATCTGGAGTTGAGCCCATATCATCCTCAATCGGAAGAACAAAACAAGCAGCTAATTGCCCTAAAGGTGTTCCAGCCCCAGTCCAAGTTGGTGCATTCGGAATAAATTCTAAGTTCGTTAATAAATTATAGAAAATACGGGAAAAATATTTTTGGGTAATTTCATCCGTTTCGGCATTCGCCACATGATTTGCTACTCGCATATATGTTTCTTCAATCGATTCGGTAAAATTACCATCCGCATCGCGACGACGATATCTTCGATTAAAAATCTCTTTCCCATTATCAGTTAATTTAATTTCGGAATTTAGCAGAGGAGGATCACTATAGGATTTAGGATCGTTTATGATTTGAGGTAGGGAGATTTTCTCAATCAAGGTTTGATCCGTAACGTCATTCATCGGTATTCATCATATCGGGGAATACTAAAAAATCAATGCTTGATTCTTGCCTGTGTAGATAAGGAACTGTGAGATAGATTGTTTATGTGTGACTAACAATTAAAATTGCTCAATACTATATGCTATACTCATTTTATGCCCATCTATACAAAAAAAGGTGATACTGGCATAAGTTCGGTAATAAATCAAAATCCTATTGCAAAAAATGATTCAGTTTTTGAAGCGATTGGAAGCCTAGATGAATTAAACGCTCACTTAGGAATAATCGTTAGTTGTTTTAGCGAAGAAGATTTTGACTGCCGTAACTTAATTATTAAAACTCAACACTATATCTTTTCAATTAGTAGTTACTTAGCGGGTAGCAGCTTACCAAATTTATCAAACCTCATAAACGAATATGAGCAATTTATTGATCAATCGGAATTACAATTACCAAAATTAGTTCAGTTTATGATACCTGGTGGTTGTGAAATTGCAACTCAAACTCATTTAGCACGGACGGTTTGTCGCCGCGCTGAACGCAATTTAGTTAGTTTGTACCAACAACATCAATATGATCCAAGTGTATTGAGATTAATAAATCGTTTATCCGACTTATTGTTTATGATGGCACGGTTATTTAATCATCGCAATACAATTAGTGATATATTCTGGGATAAAACAAAATCGGGCTTACCGACGTCTTAAAAAAGCTGGGGTTTCAAGTTCATTGTCATTATCTATCGGTCCATTCCCAGTAGTATCATTAACCGGATTAACGATTGGTGTATTTTGAGGTTTAACTTTTTTAAATTTATTATCAAATCCAGTCGCGATTACCGTTATTTTGATGGTATCTTTTTGATCTTCATTAATTGCCGCACCAAAGATTATATTTGCATCTGGATCCGCCGCTTCACCAATAATTTGCGCCGCTTGATTGACTTCATGTAAACTAAGGTCGGTTCCACCAACAATATTAAACAAAATTCCCTTAGCACCTTCAATTGAATTTTCAAGGAGTGGACTTTCGATTGCGTTTTTTGCGGCAGTTACGGCGCGATTTTCACCGGATCCATATCCAATTCCCATTAACGCACTTCCCGCGTTTTCCATAATACTTTTAACATCTGCGAAATCTCGATTGATTAATCCTGGGTGAACAATGATATCTGAAATACCCTGTACCGATTGGCCTAAAACCGAATCCGCAAGCTTAAATGCCGCAAGTAATGGTTGATTCTTATCTAATATTTCAAGTAAACGCTGATTTGGGATTGTGATTAAGGCATCGACTTTATCCTTTAGTTCGGCTAAACCTTTCTCCGCGTTCATTGCCCGTTTTGCTCCTTCAAAGTTAAATGGTTTCGTTACTACACCAACCGTTAAGGCACCTTGTTTTTTTGCCACTTCTGCGATAAAGGGAGATGCACCTGTTCCCGTCCCACCGCCGATACCAGCGGTAA
>CAZZFC010000099.1:0-4501 GCA_964653325.1 uncultured Candidatus Saccharibacteria bacterium
ATATGTCATGATAATGATATATGGACCAAAACTCATTAGGCATTGGAGAAAAAGCAACCTCAACGTGGATCCGAATCCCAATCAAAGCAGTAGTTTTATATATGTTATTGGAGTTAAAGGTTAATGACTTTACGCTAATTATTGTTTTATTGATTTTTATTACTTCTGAAATTCCTGAATATTTTGCCCAAAAATATGCGGAAAAACATCCTGACAAATCACGATTACTCGCGGTGATACTTGGTTTACTAAATATTGCAATTACTTTTTTAATTTTTAGTTTCGCAAATTTGATTGGAACGGATTTATATTTATTAATTTATATTGTCATTGGTGCAATTTCGATTGCTGGTGGATTATTGGCTGGATTAATGGGTGGATTTATTTCGGCAATTATGTATTTAATTTTAGCGGTAAATGTTATTGATCCACTTGACTCAATGTTCCGCGCCATTATTTTTATTTTTGTTGGAATTATTTTTGGATTGATTTCTGAATCAAATTTACAAAATATTAAGCGATATAATTCGGCGATAGAAATGGTTACTCATCGGAATGAGGCAAATAATTTAAAAGAGAATTTTTTAACCATTTCATATCATAGTTTACGAACTCCATTGACATCAATCAAAGGTTATGCCGCAGCATTGGATGACCCATCCATGACCAAGGAAGAACGAGAAGAATATTTTGGCAAAATGCAAGAAAGCATTCAAAATATGGGAGCGATAATGGAAAATGTGTTTAAAGTAGTTCGAGTAGAAGAAGATTATGATCTGCAAATTGAAAAAAATGATTTAATCAAATTAATTCAAGAAGTAATTCAAACGCTGCAATCTCAAGCACAAGAAAGAAATGTCCAAATTCACCTTATATTACCAAAAGAGCTAAATGTTCTTGAGAACTTAATTGATGCTCCTCGATTAAAAACGGCGTTTTCAAATATTATTGACAACGCAATCCGATATTCTAAACCGAAAGAGATTGTTGAAATTAAAATAATTGATGGATTAAATTTGATTAAAATAAACATTACAAATACAGGTAAAGGAATTTCACCAGACGAGATGAATTTTATTTTTGAAAAATTCCATCGGATTAATGTATTAACTTCAGAATCAGAAGGGTTAGGAATCGGTTTATATATTGCACGTAAAATTATTGAAAAGCATAATGGAACCATAGAAATTCATTCCGTTCCCGATAAGTTGACAATTGTTAATATCACAATTCCGAAAGAAACTGGCCGAACATTCTTTAGTGGAATATCATAAATCAAATGGATTATCGCATAACCCCTCATTTTCAAAATATTCCTTTGATTGTAGTTGAAATATGCTTAATTGCATTGACTTCTCTAGTGTTTTTCCGTGCATATTTAAAATCAGGGAATAAATCAGCATTATGTATGTTTTTTGGGGGATGCTCAATGGTGGCGGGTTATTTAACAGCTTTGTTAGCATATTTATATTTCCCAGATAATTTATATCTTTTATCATGGTATACCAATATCATCGCGGAAATATTTTTCTTTATGGGTTGGACATATTTTACAATCGCAGGCATATTTATTTACCAAGGAAAACTAAATATTTTATATGCTTTAATTGTGCTTATTTTTGGCTTCATATCAGTATTCGCGGCAACAATATTTTTTAAACCCTATGAACTTTCCGTAACCAAGATCATGAATTTTAACCGAAATTTTTTAATAGATTTTACCCAATATCTAATTGCAGTTACTTTGGTTATGGTTTATGGGAATGCATTTAAAAAGGGATTTAGTCAAGTTAAAAATAAAGGTGGAGTGATTATCGCAATTATCGGTACGGCAACAACTTTTATTGGTTCAAATATTGTAACACTAAGTCCTGATCCGGCATTTGCGGTAATGATGCAATGGGTAGTAATTTTTGGGATTATTTGTATTTTGATTGGGATTAACTGGCTTGGTAAATCGGTTGAAAATTCAAACTAAACAAATATTTTTCAAGACCCCAGGCCAAGCCCGGGGTCTTAGGTCTTAATTTCAGATCTTCGACACGACGCATCCCACTAGCCAGATCAGTAAACACAAGTTCATAAACTTACTAATCAGGCGAAGTCGCTGTGGATGCTGATCCAAGGAAGCGGCTACCAGCATGATCATCAACCCACTTGCAGAAACCAGCGAGGTTGTCATGTTGATTACTCCGAAGCCATCCCATCGCTGAAGTGAAAATAGGATGGTGAGAAGGTATGTTGCGAAAACCAACGCGTACGAGATCCACGTCGGTGCAACTACTGGTAGTGTTCGGTACCCGGCCAGTCGATCGCCGTTAACGTCTGAGATTGTCTCGATCATTCCTAGCGCCAGCACAGTATGGGTCATGGACAAGAGTAATGCCAATCCCCACCCAGTTGCGACAAAAACCACTGCAAGAATCAAAGCTTCCACCGACGTTATTGCTCCACTTGGAATCGGGCGGCGGGAGCAGTTCATGGCATCTGTGCGCACATCACAGATGTCGTTCCAAATGTAACCTGCGATAGCAATACACCCAATCGCTCCAAAGCTAGCTAACACTTCTGCTATGTTAAATCTCCCAGTAGCAGCGGCAATGCTGCCGGTCAACGAGATTATTAGGATTGAGAGGGTTGGCAGTGGTCGTGCTAACGTTACTACGGTTTTAATATAGCGGAACATGGGATACCTCCTGAATCAAGGTGTTGAATTGGAAAGGAACCGAAAAACAATTGTATTATACGGGATTATTTATTCGAGTAGTCAGTAAGTTTCAGATAGACATCTCTTAATAGTTTTGCATCATCAAGCGAATTATGTTGGTGATATTTAGATAAATCAATTCCGATATTTCTTAAAAAACAATTTGAGTTATCCGGCATGTATGTTTCGGGGTCAATCCTTAAGCTAAATAAAATTGATGCGAAATCAATCGGTAACCAATGGAATGGTTTTTTGATTTGATTAAATAACTTATATAAATAGATCGAATCGTATTGATTAACAAATGCGATTAAATACGGATTTGAATCCGCGATGAAATCATTAATTCTTTGAATTACCATTTCCCGAGGATATTTTGTTTCTGTTAAAGTTGGAATTATATTTTGCAAAACCCATTCATCAATTGGACCGTCATATTTAAGTTCAAGGTATAATTCTTCACCATTAATTTTGACCAATCCAATCGATAAGATCTCACCGATATATGGATCTAAACTAGAAAATTCGGTATCAAAAAAGATGATGTTATGTGAATAAGGTAAAAAATGATGTTCCATTTAATTACCCACCCACTCACTTTGTAGTAAACTAAAAACGTAATAATTTAGAAATCGACCATTCACAAATTCATATTCACGGATTTCGCCTTCTTGAGTAAAACCCAGTCGTTTTGCAATTGTATAACTTTTTATATTTTCGGTTGCGGCTTCGATCTCTAAACGATTCAAATTTAGTTTAGTAAAAGAATAGTTAATTAATGTCTTCACGCATTGAGTCATAATCCCTTTTCCATGAGTTTTACTATCTAACCAATACCCAAAACTAGCACGCCGATTGTTTTTCAAATCAAGTCCATGTAGTCCAAGGCAACCAATCAATTTATTATTTTGCCAAATTCCAAGTTCAAGGCCTTTGTTAGATTTCATTTCTTTAAGAGATTCTTTAATAAAACTTTTGGAATCAGATATCGTTTTAACCTTAGGTACCCAGGGAAGCCATGGCTTAAGTATTTCTTGATTGCATATAGTTAGATCGAATAATTCGGAAGCATTAGTAATTTGCCATGATTTTAAAACGACTGTTCCATTGACATTAAGTTCGAGTTTATTCATCCACTGATTATACGATTTGTTTTCTGATATGAACAAGTACGGTGTGCGTATAAGGTTGAGGATAAAAATCCGTTCGGTGAAAATGATGAAGATAGCGACAATAAATATCTATACGTCGCATCAGTTTTGCAGCAAATTTATGTTCCACGATTAGGTAGCAATCTACGGGTGTTTTTTTAGGATCGACAAAAAGCTTATTAACAATCTCAGTTTGTAGATTAAATGGAATATTGGCAAATACTTTGTACGAAGTTTCGGGTAAGTGAAATTTTAAAAAATCGTTATTTACAACAATTATTTTTGGATTAGAACGAAAAGTTTTTCGCAATTGTGTAATTAACTGTGGATCGGTTTCGATCGCAATTACATGATCACAAGTTTTGATTAATTCTTTGGTGAGGTTGCCACTCCCCGCACCGATATCTAAAATAACATCGTTTGCAGTAATCGAAGTCTTTTTAAGTAATCGACGGAGTAGTCCCCGATTGACTAAAAAGTTTTGTCTTAATTGTTTCCGCCTTGATGTATATCGCATGGTGGTTCCTCCAGATCATATTCATAATCGTAATTATAATACTATGGGTCGGCGATTGCAAGCTATAAAAATCAAGTACGTTCTATGTGGAAGTGATCCAGTACGACAAAGATTAGCCGGTGGATG
>CAZZFC010000100.1:0-4411 GCA_964653325.1 uncultured Candidatus Saccharibacteria bacterium
CTTGAGTACTTCGTTTCGAAAGGAGGTATGTCGCATATGTCCTTGACTTATACAAACGGGTGAAAATACCACTTTATTCGGGTATAATCTTGTTATTGGTGTTTTTAAGAGACCATTTTTGAACGGTCTCCACCATTTAATTTGATCTCGTTTATTTTCCAGAATATGATAAACAAATGGATGCAATCACTTTAACAATTTCTCCGACTCCGTTTATTCTAAATCCTTCATACTGTCCGCCTTGTGAATGTCACTTTGTACTTACCGATTGTTTATTAGATGGAAATCCAGGTGCATTTCTGGTTTTGTTTATTAATACATTTATATGTTTTAGCGGACTACTTTTATTTATCGGAATATTCTTGTTGTTAACGAAGAGATTATATCTACTAAAAAAGATTAAACTTTATTTGGTTATACTTTTAATTTCATTGATGATCCCGATTGTTTTAATAAGATAATTTTTTAGACGGATAATTGATGCAACCCCCAGCCGAGTAAATGAAGCTTGCGAAGCTTAAATTCGCCCCTGTAGCGCCATTGTAAAGTGCACATTTCTTTAAACTAAGTATAGGGATTTATTGGTTGATTTGAAAATTAGGGTAATATTTAGTCACTAATCCCACAACTTCCGCATACTTATCTTGCCCACAAAAAAAGCCGATGGGGAAGAGTTTTGGTCAACCACGAAGCGTCATTGTAAAGGGTTTATCCCCTAAAACGTGAACTAACGTCTGGGGTATCTACTCTAATTCAAGTTTATTTTTAACAAATTGCGTAAATGCCGACATTTCTTCTTGATTGTGTTTAAGTAATTCAATCCTTTCTTCCTGATTTAATATGTGAGCAAGTTCTGCGCCTTGACATAGAAGAGTATTATCACCGTGGCTAAAACATTCGATAATAATTCGTTGATTATAGGGAACAATTCGGTTAGAATAAAAAGCCTCTAGATAGGGGAAGAGCGTTTGTATTTCAAGTACGTTATGGTGTTTAGCCTGATTTAAAACTATTTTATATTCGTTTTTTTTGCGATCTCCAATCTGTTTCATTTGTAAACGTAACTGTGGAATTTGAGGAGCAAGAAAAACTATGTACGGTCCACGCGTAATCCGATCTAAATGACCTGCGCACGAAGCCGTGGTGTTAATATCCAGATAGCGTAAAACAGCAACAGTTTCAGCGATCTCTAAATCAACCGACATACCCGATATGTCCTTAAGGTGCTGGACTTCGTCCTTAATTCTTTCCCATTTTGTTAATTTACTCATAATCGGATTTTGTAATTATTGAAAACTTATGTCAAGTAATCAAGCCTATATATTTGCTATAATATGTCAAGCAGTTTGGTGTTCAATTAAAAAAGGAGGATGTCCTAATTGTAATGGAAACAGGCAGGTGGAAGATGAGGATACTGGCGAGATCATAGAGTGTCCTATCTGTGAAGGGGATGGTTTTATCTGGGAGGATGACTAATAGATCAAACCTAAAGATCAGAACTAACCAAAGCGGCTCTGGAATTTTCCGGAGTCGCTTAACTTAATCCGAACTTATTTTTTAAAAATTTGGTAAAAAATTGCATTTCATTTTGATTATTACGCAGAAGCTTCGCTTGCTCCTGTTCCTCCATAATATAAGCTAACTCTGTACCTTGGCATACAATCATATTTGCCGCATCCTTAAATAATTGGACGATGATCCGTTGGCCATAGGGTACGATACGCTGGGTATAAAATTCGTCTAGATATGGTAATACTTTTAGTTGTTCATGCAGATTGTAATAGGTAGCTTCGTCAAGCAGTTTTTGATATTCAGGGTTTTTACGATCACCAATGGCTTGCATTTGCTGACGTAACTGGTTAACTTGGGGAGCAAGAAAGTGGATGTATGGTCCATGAGTAACCCGATCTAAATGGCCTGCGCATGAAGCGATAGTATTAATTCCAAGATAACGTAATACCGTAACTGTTTCGAAAATTTCTTCATCAACTGGCATACCTAAAGTATCTTTGATTTTACGAACATCAGTTTGAATATGTTCCCATTTATTGTTGACTATTTTTGTCGTCATGGTCTTACATTTTGTAGATGTACTTATCAATGTTTTCTGAAAGATTCTTTAGTCCGGAGCTTATCTTCAAATCAGCTAAAGTCGATAAACGTTTAGCTTTTTTCTTACGGATTTCTTTTCGTACCGCAAATCCTAGTTTTGTAGATTTGATATTCTTCATGTTAGGATTTTGGATTTAAATATGTAATCTGTCAAGATTCTCAAAAGTCAAAACAAGGGTGAGACCCGACTAATGGTTGCCGTAGAGAGATGATTATGAACTAAATTCGTTTAAGTTTTATGAGTTGACTAGTAGATTTACAATTCTGGATGAAAATTTGGGAAAATGTTTAGTAACTAGTTCAACAACTTCCACATACTTTTCTTGCCCACAGAAAAAGCCGATGGGGAAGAGTTTTAAACGACCGCGGGAGAAATACATATAGCGAGATTTTGAATTTACTTTTGCAGTTTTCATATCTTTCCAGCTTACAAAGCAATTATCACCAGCATATTTGTTATATAATTAATTCTGTTCTGCCAGCGACTCTATTCCCAAAAGGAGACAAAGCGATGGAGCACGAAATCTGTCCACAATGTAACGGATCGGGTTTGATTTACGATAAAAGTGCAGGTGATTTCGTAGACTGCCCGACATGTGACGGGAATGGTTTTATTGATAAGGAGGATGACGAGCAATAAAATCAAATTCATCCACAAATCTAGCCCTAGACGTACATCAAACGTCTAGGGCGCCTAAATTAATTGAAGCTGTTTTATTAAATATTGGGTGAAAGTTTTCATTTCGGTTTGATTCTTTCCCAGAAGATCAACTTGTTCCTTCTGATCCAAAATATAGGCCAATTCTGCTCCCTGGCACAGCATATAATTCTTCGATGGACCGAATCCTTCAATAATTATTCGCTGATTGTAAGAGACAAAACGATTCGTATAGAAGGCATCCAAAGAAGGGATTATTTTTTGTCTTTCGATAAGATTGTTTCGGGTGGTTTCGTTAAATAATTGTTTGTATTCGGGATTGGTGCGATCACCGATTTCTTTCATTTTTAATAGTAATTTGCCGTTTTGATTCGACATAAAATAAACATAAGGTCCGCGGGTGATCCGATCGAGATGTCCAGCGCAAGACATTGTCGTATTAATTCCCAAATATCGAAATACAGCTACAGTTTCAAAAATACCCTCATCAACAGGCATTCCTAACGCATCTTTGAACTGCCGGACTTCTTGTTTAACTTTTTCCCAGGATGATTGTTTATTATTCGTATTCATAGATTAATACTTATTATATATTCTATTACCGAAGAATAATTATGGAAATATTCACGAATTGATTTGAAAATCAGGGAAGTATTTCGTCACTAATTTAACAACTTCCGAATGTTTATCTTCTGGGCAGAAGAAGCCGATGGGGAAGAGTTTGAGCCGACCGCGAGAGAAATACATATAGCGAGATTTTGCATTTACTTTTGCAATTTTCATCTCTTTCCAGCTCACAAAGCAACTATCACCAGCATATTTGTTATATAATTAATTCTGTTCTGCCAGCGACTCAATTTAATAAGGGAGACTGAACGATGGAGCACGAGATCTGTCCACAATGCGATGGGAATAAGCTTGTCGTTGATGAAAACGGAAATCTGGTGAAATGTCCAGAGTGTAACGGTAATGGTTTCACATTACCGAGGAGGATGACAACTAAAATCAGGACGTATCAATACTCAGCCCAGGGTGTGATAAACACCTTGGGCGACTAATTTAATTCGAGTTGGGTTTTTATATGATCAATAAAGGCTTTTATTTCGGTTTGGTTTAGTTTGAGTAATTCCACCCGTTCATTTTCGGTTAGATCGTAAGCTAAATCCGCTCCCTGACAAGAGATACAATTATTTAATATATTAGATCGGTCAAGAATTATTCGCTGGTTATAGTCAACGATTCGGTTACTGTAAAATGATTTAAGGTATGGTAATATCCTTCGAACTTCAGAAATATTATTTCGGATAATTTGATGCAAGATTTCTTTATATTCAGGTTTTTTACGATCACCGATTGATTTGAGTTCAGTTAGTAGTTGGTGATTATCGTGGGATTGGAAAATCACATATGGACCACCAGTGATACGGTCAATGTGACCCGCACATGAAGCAGTAGTGTTAATTCCGAGATATTTAAATACCGCGACCGTTTCAAAAATACCTTCATCAACGGGCATTCCTAAAGCGTCTTTGATTTTACGAACATCAGTTTGAATCCGTTCCCATTTATGGTTGACTATTTTTGTCATGTTTAGGATTTTGGATTTAAATATGTAATCTGTCAAGATTGTCTAGTGACAAG
>CAZZFC010000101.1:0-4349 GCA_964653325.1 uncultured Candidatus Saccharibacteria bacterium
ATCCACCGGCTAATCTTTGTCGTACTGGATCACTTCCACATAGAACGTACTTAGTATTTATATAGCAATCAAATATACTTATAGTATAATTCGGGTTACATATGTTAAATCAACAAGTTATTGATTTGGGCTATGTAAAGGTAGGAATTAGTTCGTTCGGAGAGGGACGGCCTTTGTTTTTAATCCCAGGTTTTCCATTTTCGTCAAAATCATATTATTTCTTAAAGCCTTATTTGGATCCGGGTTTTCAGGTGACTGCTATCGATTTACCTGGTATGATGGGAAATAGTGAGTTTAAACAGGAAGCGGCATATACCATTATCGAATATGCCAAAGTGGTGGTGGATACGATTAAAATTCTTTATCCGGATCAACAAATATTAGTCGGTGGTGCCTCGATTGGGGGGATTTTAAGTTTGTTAGCCGCTTATTATTTACCTACAAAGGTTACCCGAGTTTTTGCCGTTGCCACCCCGCCACAGGGGTGTGCGTTTGAAGAAAACAATCGCAATTTAGCGGTAGCGATTCGTTTAGCTTGGCGGATTCCTTTATTGGGACATCTATTAAAACAGTGGTTATTCCATTTCCGGATAATTAAAATGGATCAGCTGATTCAATTTGATACTGATTTACCTGAGATTAAAAAGAATTTAATTAATGAATATTGGAGCCTCAATCCGCCGAATGTGATGAAATTTTTATGCGATTTTTTTCAACAGGATTTTACGAAATATTATCGTATGATTCAAACGCCGGTAGTACTAATTGGGGGAATGAAGGATAAGACTTTTCCCATTGCCAGTATTCGGGAAACCGCCGTTAGTTTAGTTAATTGTAAATATATTGAATTACCCGATGCTGATCATTTGTTTGTGGTGAAAAATCCGCAGTTATTTACTCAGATCATTAAAGAAAACAGCTAAGGCGAAAATGTTACAATAATGCCTGTGAATCAAAGTAAACGGGTGGTCTTAATTACCGGTTGTTCGTCGGGATTTGGGTATTTAGCGAGTTTAACGTTTGCTCGTAGTGGTGACCGAGTGATTGCCACGATGCGCAATATCGAAGGTGACGCAGCGAAGATGTTATCTGAAAAAGCAAAAACCGAACAGCTGGATATTACAATTCAGAAGCTAGATGTAACCAAGCAGGAAGAGATCGACAGTATCGTCAAATTTGTCCAATTTAAATATGGACGAATTGATGTCCTTGTAAACAACGCGGGGTTTGGATTTTTAGGACCGATTATGGATTTTTCGATTGATGAGATTAAAGAACAGTTTGAAACCAATTTATTTGGAACTTTTCGAGTAATAAAAGCGATTACACCAATGATGGTACAACAAAAATCTGGAATGATAATTAATCTTAGTTCAATCAACGGACTAATGTCGTTTCCATTTTTTGGAGTCTATTCATCGTCAAAGTTTGCGCTGGAAACATTAACTGAAGCATTAAGGTTTGAGCTAAATCCATTTAATGTCAAGGTTGCATTGGTTGAACCGGGATCGTTTTTGACTGAATTTGCGAATAAAAAGAAAAATCCACAAGCAAGCAAATCAGAAGATTCACCGCTTAATAATATCAGTAAGAATTTCTTTGAAAAATATGAACAAGCTGGGAATTACGCTAAAAATAGTTTTTTGCAAAAGCTCTTAAATCCACAACGGGTAGTTCATCGGATTTATTCGATTTCAAAACAAAATAATCCGCGATTGCATCACATTATTGGTTATGATGCCCATTTGTATTATTGGGGAAGGAAAATACTGCCTAGATTTATTTGGGAAAAGTTAATTATTCAGATAATGGGTTTGGGTTGATTTACCGCGATCTGCAAGGGGAGGCCCTGCAAGTGTTGACTTAGCGCCATTGTTAAGGGATGATCCCTTAATCTCCAAACAGGAGTAACTTGGGGGAAGCTTTTAATATATTTTGGATATTACGATTCTGTTTAATAATTATTTGTCATTTCGAATCCCGAATATAGTAAGTGGTGAGAAATCGCTTGTGGGTCAAAATTATGACTAAAGGGATTTTTCCTCCTTTCAGTCGTCGGAATGATAATTCATAGAAATAGATGTTTCGTTACACTCAATATAACGGAGAATATCTGGATTTATTCTTCGGGTGATGGGTTTGGGTCGTTAATATCTGGATCGATTCGAATGATATCATCCTCGTCGGATGGATTTTTAGGATCGGTATGGAGCCAAATCTCGGCAACTACTCCCCAGTTTTGCAGACCAACTAAACGATGGCGTTCGAGTACTTTATTGTTAATGTAATTGCCGGTATCAAATGTAGTTGCTCTTAATGGTTGGGTGTTATTAAAACTGGCGTAAACGGCTACGGGTCCAAAAATTACCCGCCATAATTCATCCCGTCGCTCATGATATCGCCAGGAGTTCATTTTACGGGGAGCGATAATTAAAATTTTAGGGTCTAAACCATTGCGTTGTTCCATTAGGTCGGTTTTTCGATTCATGTAAAATTCTTCAATAAAAGGAATAATATGTTTACGATTAAAGCGTAAATAACCGCCCCAGCTGCGAGTTAAGTCTTGATCGATAATTTCCAAATTGATTCTCTTAGTAACCTCTAATATATAATCCGCTACGCATTGAATGTTGGTTGGGTCGCAATACGCGATTTTTTCGGGGAGTAAATAATCGTCCATTACCTAATTATAACTCTTGGGATTATTTGTATTCGCCGGATTTAGATAAGCCACTAATGACACTATCAATAAAAGTTTTGGAGTATTTGTTGGTTGATTC
Source organism: uncultured Candidatus Saccharibacteria bacterium (assembly GCA_964653325.1). GTDB lineage: Bacteria > Patescibacteriota > 4484-211 > 4484-211 > CAZZFC01. Next base: position 2,781 of record CAZZFC010000101.1, read on the forward strand.
AAGTCCTTTTCGGATTTCATCCAAAGGACGTGCCTGAAATGGAGTGAAAAGATCATTGGAATTGTCGGTAATTTGTCGGTTTGGATTGTTGCTTAAATGATTACGTAATAGGTTACGAAAAAATTCGGACCGAGAAGCAAAACCGCCCGTTTTAATAAGTAAATCAACTTGTTGCGTAAGTTGTTTTGGTAGAGATATATTAATGGTGTCCATGGTTATGTTTATTATTTGTCCACAAGATATACTATGTATATACTATATATATACTACATCAAATGTCAAGGAACATATTTAATTAAACAAGAATTGGCAAGATATGTTTGTGAGAATAGTTTTGTGATATAATTAACGAATGGAAATTAATCACAATGTCGCACCGTTACGGAATGATTTGGTATTGTTATTAAGGAAAAATAAATTAGAAAAAAAGTTTAATAAAAGTATTAAATTATTTCAACAAAATCCATATTACCCATCTCTTCATACTGAAAAACTAGAACCAAAGGAGTTTGGATTATACTCATTCCGAATTGATATTAAGTGGAGAGTAATTTTTGTCTTTAAGGAAAATAGATCTATTAAAATTTTTGATATTAATAATCACTATAAAAATTAATCTAGCAAGTATTTTTTACCCTTTAATTTCTCCGGTAAATAGGATTTATCTTTAGGATAATTTTCGTAACCTTCACCATATCCGAGTTCTTTCATCAGTTTAGTTGGGGCATTGCGAATTTCCATGGGGATTGGTAAGTTACCAAGATTTCGCACATCATCTTGAGCCGTACGTAAGCCGTCATACGCCGATCGATTTTTCGGGCATTTGGCTAAGTAACTCACGCCATGAGCTAAGTTAATTGCGCATTCCGGATATCCAACAGTTTCACACGCCCTAAATACTGCGTTTGCAACAACTAAAGCAGTTGGTTGTGCCAGGCCAACATCTTCACTCGCAAATACCACCATGCGACGCGCAATAAATAATGGATCTTCACCGGCTTCTACCATTCGGGCTAAATAATATAAAGCAGCATCAGGGTCAGACGCACGCATCGATTTAATAAATGCGGAAATGGTATTATAATGTTCTTCTCCGGCTCGATCGTAAAGCAAATGTTCTTTTTGGAAAGCCTCTTTTATTGTTTCTTTGGTAATTAGCTTGGTTTGAGTTTCATCGGGTTGAGTGATTTTAACCGCGACATCTAAAGTGTTAAGTGCTGTTCGAGCGTCACCATTACTAAGCTCGGCAATTAATTGGATAACATCAGCATCAATTTGGATTTTTTCTTTTTCATTGACTATGGTTAATGCACGATTCAGGATTTGAACTAAGTTTTCTGGTTGTAGGGCATTTAGTACAAAGACCCGGGTTCGGGAAAGTAGCGGGGAAATTACCTCGAAGCTGGGATTTTCGGTTGTTGCACCAATTAATGTTACCGTTCCATTTTCCACATAGGGGAGTAATCGATCTTGTTGAGCTTTGTTAAACCGATGAATTTCGTCAATAAATAAAATGGTGTGTTTATTAAACAATTTATTTTTTTCTTTAAGCGCCGCATCAACAATTTT
>CAZZFC010000102.1:0-4282 GCA_964653325.1 uncultured Candidatus Saccharibacteria bacterium
GGCATCATCAAATTGAAATAATACCGAAATAATTGTTTTAGAAAATTTAGTTTGAACTCCTTTGGTAGGGTCTTGTTTAATCTCATAAGTCATTGGGTCAAAACATCCAAGGGGAAGAGTAATAATCGCTTTGTCTCTCATTCCACTTAGTAAGGTAAACGCTATCAAAGCTCTATCTCTTAAATCAATTTCATTTTTAATTTCGATAGATGAACATAACTTTTGTACGTATTCAAGGGTGGGGTAGTCTTCAACCTTAGGTGCGGTAGCGATTTTAGCTAGTTTCTTATCTAGGCGTAAATAGTTTGAATCATATCCGTCAATTTTAGATTTATATCCAACCTGACCGGATAACCATGTGAAGAACTTTTTAAGAAACCTCAATCTATCGTATTGGGTAGACAAGTTTATTGTTTCACCACTTTTCAGTTTCTTATTAGAGAGCCATTTTTTAAACTCTTGCGCTCTATTATCGTCAAAATTTGCGTAATCATCTTCCAAACTAAATGCTTCATAATCCCATAAGGATTTTTCAATGCTCTCAATGCTTGCAGGAGCGTAACCTTCTGCGTCTTTAAGCCATTTAAAATATCTTCGTTTTATCTTTTCGTTTTTTGCTTTATATTTACTCATGTTTATCGCTTAATCCTTTGTACTTAATGTCAGTCCTCACGAGGATAATCTAATACCCCTATAATCTTATTGCTATCGTCTAAAATTGGTTGGGTTTCGGTAGTGAATTTATTTACAATATGGTTGCAGTTAGGGCATTGACCGTTAAGGCGGATTGAGTGTTTATGACCGCCCATCATGATGTTTCCAATATATTTATAAACTGTTGCTGGGATTACTGCTTGCCTACATGAAACACAGTAGAATTCATTACTCTTTAAGTTTACTTTATGTTTTAATTTTTGTTGTTTAATATAGTTCTGCACGTCTGTCCCCATAACTAAATAAGGATTATTGCTTCCTTCTAGGGTCAACATTCCGTCTGTATGCCATGATTGAATCGTGCGAATATGCAACCCTAATAAGTCAGCAATTTCTTTAAAGGTATATGACCTTTTCGTTTTAATTTTCCTTGCCTCGTATTTCTTGCTCATGTTTTATATTTATATTGATTGGTTCTTTAAATATGGTTCGGTATAGGTTAAGTAATTGGTTTGCTTTTTCGTGAACTTCAGTTTCGTTAAGATTTATTCCATAACGTTGAAAGTAAAGTTCCTTAAACCGGATTAAACCTTCATTTGTAACCATTGCTATTTTCCATATCGCTATACAACCTATTTTTTAAGAATTTCAAGCTATCAAAAAGTAGTTGAGGTTCGATTTTTAATTCTTTTTTCCAATACCTATCATTTATTTCTTGAAGTTTGGCTGTGTTTTCAAAACAGAATAATGCTTTAGACCCAAACCCTTTATTAACTTGCTGTAATTTAAAGCCATTAGCTACCAATACTGCAGAAATGTTCAAGTTGTATGTTGTAAATAAATCTTTATTTTCTTTCATATTTATTTGTGAACTAAATATGTGTTAGTAGTACTAGTCATAAAAATGTTTTGTCAAGTTTTTATTAAAAACAAAAAAACGGAACCACTTTTAAGGCTCTATGACAATAACTTTATTTAATTTTTGTTTCTGGATATCAAGTCACAGTGAATTTTGTGACTGTTTCTGTGACCTTATTTAAAACAATTCAAGTCTGGATTTAATGCCCATGTTTTATTCGGGAATGAAAGAATTACTTGTTTAACCCTATGTTTAGAGCATATATTGTTAAGTTCTTTAATACGTGTAGGTATTACTCGTTGTATTCCAAAATGTAAATTTTCGCCTAATTCTTTTGAGGAATAATATTTCCCATATTTTCTTTGGTCGTATAGGTATCTAACTATTCGGTATGTTTGAGGGTAAGTCTTTACGCTATGGTTATAAGTACCATTCTCAAAATCAAGTAATAAGTGAAAATCATCCGTTAGAACAATATCTCTGTCTAGGATAATATCCTTTTGATTCGGTTTAACATTATTGGGTTTGGTTTTATAGGGCAGAATATACAAACCACCACCTTTGTATTTGAAAATGTCTTGAATGGACACCATCTCTATTGTTGAAAATCCAGTTAATGGTTTATTACCAAGCCAAATAAAAATGTTATTTTCGGTATTGATTTTACCAGCTTCGTTTATGGTATCGTCTAAGCTTGTTGAGAAAATAAAATACATGTTCCGGTCTATATTTTTACCTAAATACCAAGTTTCTTCATTGACCCTTTTAATTTGAGTACTTATTTTTGATTCTTTTGAGAACCATTCCAATAGTGCTGTTAAATTGAATCGGTAGCTGTTTAATTCTGGAGCTTGAACTTCTGATAATGAAGCGTATTCGTTGTATTCACACTTAGTGAAATATCGATGATTTATCTCAACAATTTGTTCAAAATGGTCAATATCACAATCTCGGCATTTCACGTTATCTACTGGCCTTGTAGGAGCTAGAATGCCCTTATCTAATAAGAATTGGAAGGTATAAGGAAGATTTTCTTTCAAGCTGGATTCTGGTAAAGTTAATATTCTGTTTAGCACCTAAATAACTTATTAAACTAGCTATTTCTTGGCTCATTGTTCAGCTCCAACTTCCAGTATTTAAAATATTCTTTAACTTTTTGGTGAGTTGGGGAATCCGCAAGGTTGCATTTGTCTGGAAAGGTAATCATTGCCGTTACGCTTCCTTTATTACCCGCACCCTCAAATTTAAGTTTAAAAGTAGCTTGGGTAACATTTAATAATTCGGTATTTAAACCCAGCTCTTTAATCATTTCGTGGATAGCTTTTGCTCCATCAGTATTTTTATCGTCAACTTCCAGAATAATCTTCTTAGCGTGAGAATATCGGTAACTTAAGCGAATCTGTTTTAAATACGCCCAAGATACTTTATCCTCAAGTTTGGGTGGCATGTCAAATTCTGATAATAAAATCCGGTTAAAGTCATAAGCTTGTTGATTATCATTTATTGGGGATTCATCTTGTAACACAATTCGATTAAATATTTCAACCAAATCGGTTTTACGTTTATTACCTAAGTTGACGCTTAATTCTAACTTACCCTCATTTGGATAATAGATATAAGCTACTTCAAAGACCGGTTTAACTACATTTCTTCGAAAATTTACCCTTGTTATCGTAATCAAAGAGAAATTGAGAGTAATTTTGAGGCTGTGCTCGGTAAAAAATCCGATCCTTGTAACTGGTTATATCGACTTGGCAGTTATCACCTCTACCATCTTTTTGTTTAAAGTAAGTTTTTAATTCAGTTTCGAGCGCTTGCTTTACTTGGTTATTAGTAACTTCTTGTATAGTTTTTTTAACTAATCCGTTCGTTATTTTTTTAGAAGATAAATTGTCAAAATATACGATTTCGGAAGCTTTTTTAAATATTTCTTTGTAGTTTAAGAAACAATATATCGCCTGATTTGAATAACCCTCAAGGTTGTTTAGTTCATCCTGTATCTTAATACCGTAAATATTTGCAATCTCAATTAAAGATAAAGTTCCACCTTCATAAGATAATCCGTTTATTTCGATAAAATCGTCATTTATTTTATACTGTAATTCACTATCAAGTGAATTTATGTATGCTTCGATATCTTGAGCGTTTGGTTTTTGGTCTTTATCTGTAACTTTAAGATTATCTGGAAAGGGGATACCAGCTTGTTTAAAATAAGCCTCTAAAAGTTCAATATTTAGATTCTGCACAAAGTGCAAAATTGTATAGTATTTTTTCGCCATTTTTATATTTATATTCTTTAACTAACATAGGCAGTATTACGGTTATTATACCGCAATTTTGGGATAGTGCATCTATTTATTGTTGTTAGATAGGGGATAATTTAAGCAAGAGTTGGTTTCTTTATAAATTATTTTCCTATTAAGATAAATAAGCTATTTTTACTTTAAATACTTGAAGAATATGGTAAGGTTTTTATGTAATTTCTCATAAAACCCCAATCAGGTATACCATCAGTTGATTTCGGTAGTTTAATTTTAAATTCATTTAACCTATCAGTTCCCATCTTACGACTATAGTTATAACGATATTTTTCAAGCTGTAGAATTGTTTTAATAAATAAGCCGATAAATGGGTCAATTTCGAATTTCGGTGTGAGTATCCGTACATCTACAGGGGTTGCTAAATAATCTATGGGCTGATAGAAGAAAAAACCAACCGAACCACCCCTATTCGCAGTTATAGTTCCAGCTTTATTTGTTGCTTCCTCTT
>CAZZFC010000103.1:0-4274 GCA_964653325.1 uncultured Candidatus Saccharibacteria bacterium
GCTGGAAAGCAGTGCGTATCCCATATTTTTCCAAGCTGTTACGGTAATTGGTCCAATAATGGTAATACCGGATTCGATTTCTTTGACTGAGATAAAAAACACATCCCCAAGTGCTGGATCCATATCAATGTACCTTGTTACTTCCACCGCAAAGGTTAAATCAGTTCCTGAAGTATTAGTTGCAACTACCGTTCCATATGCGTTATACCCAGGCTTCATATCAGTTTCATTAAATAGTTTACCGTTTAAGGGATTGGAAACACAATCAGTGGCACTACATGTAACGGTTAATGATAAAGCATTTGTAAATGTTGAACCAACAACAAATAGAGCGGTTAAACTAGCAAATAATAAAGTTTGGATTTTTTGTTTATTCATATTATTCAACTACCTCCGGGGTTGGTGTAATCTCAACTGTCGGTTCTGGAGTTGGAGTAATTTCGACAGTCGGTTCTGGAGTTAATTCAATCGTTTCCACCCTAGGCGGATCAGCCTCGGGCTGAGGAGTTGGCGTTACAGTTGTGACTGTCGTTGTAATCTCTGCGGCAACTTCTTCAATTACCGTTGTAGGAGTAGGAGTCAAAGTTAAGGTTGGAATGAGGTCTACCCTGTCGGATGACGGGGTTGGTACAACTGGTGTAATTTCGATAATTCCCGGGTAAATTGTTGGGGTGATTGATAAAATAATTTGTGGTTCTGTCATGATCAGTGGCTCAGGAGTCGGTGTAATCGTAATGGTTGGAAATAAGATTGGGGTTTCCGCCCTAGGCGGATCAGCCTTGGGCTGAGGAGTAATTGTAAATATTGGGAAATTAGTTGGGGTTACGGATATCGTTAATTGCAGGTTTAACATTGGTGGAGTAACTGTAATTATTAAACCATCGTTGACACCAGGAACAAATTTAATTGTTGTTTGTTGGTCTGTCCATAATGGTTGATTTGGGTAACCATTAATCTCAAATGTCGTTAGGTCGTTTTCTGAACGATTGACATCGCGTGGCGTTCCATAATCATTTCCTTCAATATCCCAGTAAATAGTATTGTTACAGTCTGAATCGATACATGCATGCCAATTACTTACTACTGTTCCATCACCCGGAACTGCTCCACGTTCCATGGAATTATTTGTAACTACATTATTCCCAGCTGACCAACTCCCAACCGGTGTTCGATCAATTATGGTATTTAACTGATTAACAAGAGATATTTGTTCTCCACCATTATCTAAAGATAAATCTGTGGTAATCCAATCACCATTTACAACTAATGCTGAACTAGCATGACTACTACTATAATTTGAAATTAGATAGAATCCATTTGCAGCAATATAACTATTTGCGGGAATCACTAAATCATTGCTCCCTACCCCAGCATTATCAAGAGTTAAACCACTAATATTAATTTCATCACTGGTCATATTTCGCAGTTCGATCCATTCATCAGCGGTAGATATCGTTGATCCCATCCACATTAGCTCATTAATTACCAAATCACCCGGCATGGGCCAATTCGCACTTTCTATCACGTTTAAAGAATATTTCTTCTCGCTGGTAAAACCCCAGGTTCCGTCGCTATCAGTTTGCCAAGCTTTAAAATTAACTCCAAACATACAAGTTTTACTACGATAATCAGCGCTATCTGTTGGTAGACCAAGAGTTAAAATCCAATGATCTATCGTGCCTGAATGAGTAACGGCGCTTGGTAATACAAATGTGTTTAACGCACCCGAATATACAACTGTTCCTTCTAACTTCGCTTCCATGGTAAGTCCATCACAAAGGTTGGTAGAAGGAATTAAATATTCTTTTTGAATCTGATATTTAAAAGCGGCACTTCCCTCTTTAGTAATATTTAATGGAACTATGATAGTTTCGCCTGGTAGCATTTCAGTTTTAAAAAATAACGGGCTACCTGTATTCTTAACTGCACCAGTCGCGTTATCCCGTACCGCGAAATCCAATGTACTGGTGATTGCTTGGCCTCCAACAGCACCTTCATCATCACCATAAAACGCCAATGAGTTAACTGGTTTAATCATTAATCCTACAAATAATAATGTTATTAATATCAGTTTAGTTTTGTTCATCTTTTTTTGTTTTCTTAGTTACTTTCTTTTTAACTACCTTTTCCTTTTTTATTTTCGGTTTTGGTTTTTCTTTTTCAGCCTTATCTTCTTTTTTCTCATCCGCCTTAATTTCTACTTGCACAAATTCAATTTTTTCAAAGGCTGCGTCTTGGGCTTTGTTTGCCCGTTTGGCTTTAAAATCGGCAATCGATTTAGTTACTTCAGCTTTTAACGATTCAAACTCTCGATACACAATAATCGTTGCTGGCACCACAAACAAAAACATAAATCCGATTTGGGTCTGCGCAAAATTCACAATCCTACCGATATACGGCAAGATCGCGATAACTTTTCCAATAATCTGTCCTGCATCTTTAGGTGTTAAGTCATCCGCCGGATTCGCATCACCCCTGGTGTAATAATTAGTTTTACCTTCTTCTTCAACGACTCTCACAATCCGGTGAGTCGTTAAATTTGATACCTTACTATCCTTAGTTTCGGTATTGTTAAAGGTCACAATGTCACCCTCTTTATAGGTAGTTTCTGGTTTCGTAATAATTACATCGAGTGGCTTGATGGTTGGAAACATCGAACCTGTACTTATGACATAAAACCTAAATCCGTACGGCAGTTTAGTGACACTCGACACTCTGGCCAGCGCGATTATCAAAATCACGCCGATAATAACAGTGTAAACTAAACCGCTACCTATTTTTATCCAAGGTATCTTTTTTGCGATTTTAAGCATCTTTTTTATTGTATCAAAGTGCGCTCATATCCCCTAGCTTGGGGGGCGGTTGTACTTCCCGCCCCTTATGCTAGATTTTTTCTCATATACTTTATTGATTAGTCTGCGTTGTAATAATCCATCAGACCTGTTTCAAATAAAGTGTTCGCTGGATTCCATGAAAGGGCTCCAGTTACTAAACCTGGTGTAAATGTACCTGGAACTAACCATGTTTTTGCATTGATCAAATCTTGACCAAGCTCAACACTACCGGTAACTGTTCCTGTACCACCGCTTACTGTCACATTAGCTAGAGCTATAGACGTAGCACCTGGCCATGGGTCTTTGAAACTAATCAAAGTGTATGCACCATCGGTCATTCCATATACGTTTAAGGTATATGAAAATTCACGGTCTTTTACTCCGTAGGATAAGGTTGCATATCTCGTATCCCAGACAATTTGATCTGTATTTGCTCCAGTCTTATTTTCAAGACGTAAAGCACTTTGACCAAGTTGTTCAGCTGTTAACGTAATATCAAAGGTTAATTTCTCTCCTTGATATGTATTTCCAGCTTGTTCATCTAGGTGATAACTTTGGTAAACTTTCATCGTCCAACCGGATGGCAACATACCTAATGTTACTCGACCTGGTGTATATACATCATTTAAGGTTTGGTTATCCCCTAATGTGTATTGGGTTTGAGTCCATTGTAGAACACCAGCAGCATCGCGTACTTCTACATTTAGATCGTAGTAAGTAACCATTTTCAAATCGGCTACTGATCCAGTCGGAGCAGTACATGTCTTTGTAGATTCTACCCATGTACCTCCACGAGCTACACATTTTGGTTCACTCCATGCTACATCTGAAGTTTGAAAGTTGTTTAATAACTTATAGATGTTAGCTGGATTTGAACCAACGTTTTTAACTGTGAAATCAATGTGATCAACTTGCCCTGGCTTCATATCATTTAATGCATATCCAGTATATGACCATGGGTTTAGATCATTTACGGAAATGTCGATAGTGCCAGTGGTGAGTGAATTATTATTACTGACTTCAGTGTCGTTGAAATATGCACCAGAAACGGCTAAACCTGCTCCGGCAACAACTGCGATTGTGGCGAGACTAAATAGTATTTTCTTTAAGTTCATTTTATATACTCACCCCCTTTCATCGTATGTTTACAATAATATAGGTTATTTATAGTTCGGACAATAATAGTATTCACCGTACATAAGCCGTTAAGCTCATTGGTGACATTTATGCCGGTAACTAGGCGGAACTGGGAAAGCATTGAAGGTAATATTTGAATAAGGTGATTGATGGGGGCAGAAAAACATTGTGACAATGTATTACTATTGGTCATCTAGGTATTAAATCTATAAGGGATAATACCACTGATGTAAACATAATTCAAAGCGGTGTATAAGTCAAGGACATATGCGACATACCTCCTTTCGAAACGAAGTACTCAAG
>CAZZFC010000104.1:0-4238 GCA_964653325.1 uncultured Candidatus Saccharibacteria bacterium
CACTTCCGCCCACGACTAAAGTCGTGGGTATCCGTTTGGCACATTAATGACAATTGATTATCCTCGCAATTTGGGTCATTCCGAATCCCCAATCAATCGGGGTGAGGAATCCCTTTGTATTTCTTCATTTCTTCTCAAAACAAAGCGATTTCTCCTCCTGCTAGTCGTCGAAATGACAAAAACAAACTATATACATCATATTCGATACCTAATACTAACTCTTAAACTTCTCAACCACTTCGATTTTTTGATCGACTAATTTATCATCACCTTCAAACCAAAAATCACCCTGTAATTTTTCACCACTAAAAACTCGGGGCATCCAAATTCGATCATCCCACCACATTTCATTGTATGGAATATCTGTTAATTTAAACCAAGCTGGCTTCATTTCTTCGCTTTCGGTCGGTTCATTTAGCCACTGTTCACAAATATAGGTATGGACTTGCTGACCCCAATCCGGATGATCTTTAAACATAAAACTTAAAACGGCCACTTTATGAAAATCCCGTAATATCACACCGATTTCTTCTTGAGCTTCCCGTGCAATAGCTTCTTCATGAGTTTCCCCTTCATGTAATTTTCCACCCACCCCATTCCATTTATGTTCACCAAATCCACGCTTTTTCATGGCCAAACATACTTCAGCTATTTCATTACTTTCAGGATTACGTTTTACTAATAAACATAATGTCGCTTGTTTCATACTAAGGTATAACTAATTTTTGATAATGATACTTCGCTAATATTTCTTCTAAATCGGAATAACTCTTTCCGCTTAACACTCCGCCAGCTAACCATTCATCTTGGGTCACATCTACTAAACAAAACTCCGGCATCGTTGATTTTGATAATTCTTCAGCTGAATCAAATTCCACATCCACGACCACTAGTCCTTCAAGTTTTTCTAAAAACACATCCACTTCTGCTGTCTTCTCACCGATCGGATAATAATAACGATTTTTATGAATCCGACGATTGCTGGCTTTAGCTAAAGCTTCAAATTCTTCTTTGGTAATATCCGCATTATGCTCTATGTGTTGAGAATGATCATCCCCGGTTGGCCATTTTTTAGTGATTTGAAATTTATCCCCTGATTGTCGTATCCGGAGGGTTGGGTGATGCACTTCCGCTGGGAAATAGATATCAATGATTTCTTTATGAGGAAATGCTTTTAGGTTACCCGGTAAATATTTCGCTAAATACGTTTTTTCTATCTCAATCTGCTGCACAGATTAATTATATCTCAATTCATTATTTCCGCTCCTGTCATTCCGAAGGAGCATAGCGACTGAGAAATCCCTTTGCATTCCAATTTTTTATACAAGAGTGATTTCCCTGCCTGCGCAGGCAGGTCGATCACGCGGTTCTCTTTGAATAAATTAATACAATTAACCTTGTCATTCCGAACATTGTGAGGAATCCCTTTGTATTTATTGTGTTTTCAAAACATAAGCGATTTCCCTGCCTGCGCAGGCAGGTCAGTCACTCCGTTTCTTCGAAATGACGATCTATCACCCACAATGGTGTTTACTCATATCCACCTGATATTCGGAAGTAAACGTTACTCCTTCAGCTTTAAAACGCGCCTTTTGTTCATCCCACCCACCCAGTGAATATTCTTTGGCGATAAATCCATCTTTCTTGACAACACGATGACAAGGAATATCCGGGTCTTGATTTCCATGCAATGCCCACCCAACTTTTCGGCTATCGGTAATCCCAACTAATTTTGCCACATCGCCATAGGTCAACACTTTACCTTTGGTAATTGTTTTCACAACGCTACGAATGTGAGCAAATAGTGGTTGATCTGTTTTCATGATTTAACTCTATGTGTCATTCCGAATCCCGATCGCTAGAAGTGGTGGGGAATCCCTTTTGTATCTTGGATCCAAATCAAAAGCGATTTCCCTGCCTGCGCAGGCAGGTCCTCCCTTCTGTCGTCGAAATGACAAATCCGGATAATCCTATCCTTCGATTTCTTTTACTTCCGGATCGGTTTTACTTTCAATCTGCTCGACTCGATCGCCAAATTTACCTAAGAAACGCGCGGTCTCTTCATACTTGGCGGAGGCATTACTGATGTGTTTTCCTAAGACATCATAGGATTCAGTTACTCTTTGGAACTCGTGATGCAATCGGCCTAAATCTTGTAAAATTTCGCGTGCCCGTTCTTCAATCTGCATTCCGCGAAGACCTAAGGCAATGGTTTGTAAATATACATATAGGTTATTGGGAGAAACTGGAATTACTTTTTTGGCGTAGGCATATTGCATTAGATCACTGCCATCATCACTTTTAATAATTGTTTCGTAATATACATTTTCAGCCGGAATATACATTAAAGCAAAACTTAAAGTTCCCTCATCAGGCACAATATATTTACTGGCAATTTCATCGATTCGCTTTTTGGCGCTAGTAATAAATTCCCGGTGCGCTAGTTTTTTAGCTTCATCGGTTTCAGCAATAAGCATCCGCTGAAAACTTTCCAACGGAAACTTGGAATCAATCGGTACAATATGACCATCACGCAAAAGGACCACCGCATCTACGCTTTCGCCAGACTTGAAGGCATATTGCAGTTTGTAACGATTCGCCGGGAATACTTGGCCTAGTAGTTCATCCAGCATTAACTCACCTAAAGTACCACGTAATTTAGGTGCGCGTAAAATTTCTTGTAATGATGAAATATTTTTCCCAACATCAAAGATTTTTTTATTGGCTTCTTCTACTTGCGCTAGTTTTTGAGATACTTCCCGTATCATCTTTTGGATTTCTTGCTCCGATTGTTGCCGCGTACGATTGGTAGCTTCCAAACGCGCATCCACGGTTTTCGTGTTTTCGCCAAGTTGGCGCAGGAGTAAATCGGTAACTTTTTGTAAACTTTCCGATACATTCTTACTTAAATCATCAACCCGTTGGTTCAGATTGACGACAATCAAATTTTGCGATTCATCCTTTTGGGATTTTAGATCTCGGATACTTTTAGTCAAAGCTATTAGAGCGTAACCACCACCAAATAAAACGACCAATCCAATGACAATTAGTAGTGTTTCGTATGACATATGATTAAATATCTCGCATTTCTAAAATTAGCTGATATATTAGAATAATACCATGCGACTTAGAACAATTCTCACAACCATTACTTTGATAATTTCGACGACACTTTTAATTTACCACTTTATCTACATCTCACCAATTAACGCGGAAACTCAAACTCTTAATAAATTAACGGTTGTATGGTTCTTGATCTTAGTTTTTGTAGCACTTAGTTCATTTACATCCTTAATTGGAGTATTTTTTCGTCGCCGATTCAATCAATATGGACATCCGATTAAACAATTTAATAGCAGTCTACGTCAAGGAATTTTACTCGCTACCGGGGTGATCTTTTTTTTCGTCTTAAAGATGAGTCATCTCGATAATCCATTTACCCTAATTTCAACGGTACTAGTTTTAATTTTTATTGAGTGGTATTTCCGAGGTTGATGATGCTGTAACGAATAAAGTCAATCATATTTAGATGTACGACCGTGGCATTTACCTTACCGTCATGTTGAGCAAAGCGAAACATCTATGTCTTCTGGATCCTTCGCTCTGCTCAGGATGACACAAACACTGTTTGTCATTTCAAATAAACGTGATCTGTCCGACCTGCCTGCGCCCGTCCGCCGACGAGGCGTGGCAGGCAGGGAAATCCCTCCTGTCAATTATTGAACCGAAACATAAAATGCAAAGCGATTTCTCACCACTCACATTGTTCGGGATTCGAAATGACTAAACATTGTTTTTGCATATGTAGTCTGTCATCCTGAACGTATGTGAAGGATCCACTGAATGGATATTTCTCCGCCCAGGGCGGATCAACATGACAAATAGCAGAAAAGGGTTCTCCGTCATTCTGAATTTATTTCAGAATCTATTGCATTGCATAATATATCTTCTCAAGTTCATTTAGTGTTAGTTCACCTGGCCGTTTGTTTTTTAATAACCCAATTCGCGGATCATTCATATCTTTGATTATCTTTCCAATCATTTTCCGAGGAGAACGAAATATCAGGTGAAGAAATTTTGACCATTCAATCGGATTAATTATTGGACGATCCGATTTCCGAATCAATACAATCACCGAAGAGTCCACTTTGGGTTGAGGGTAGAATGCGTTCCCTGGAATCTTTTTAATCACATCGCTAAGATCATAATAATATTTAATAAACTGACTCCAATAAGTT
>CAZZFC010000105.1:0-4237 GCA_964653325.1 uncultured Candidatus Saccharibacteria bacterium
TTTAGTAAGAACCAATTTGTAAACCAAAACGCTATGTTATTACCAGACGAGCATTATTGGATAAATAACTTGGGAAACTATGACAGTAGTAAATTAGTTGTTGAATATAATAATTTTTATACAAATGAAGTCGCGATTAAATTAGGGTTAGGTGACATTCGGCAAGATGTTTCTGTTTTAAATAATTATTGGAATACAGATAGCGAAACTGAGATTGAACAAATGATTATAGATGGTAACGATGATTCGACGGTTAATCTTAAATTAAATATCATTCCGTATTTATTCAGTCCTTTTATTGAATCAAATTGATGTAATTACCTCCAGATATCAAAAGTCATTCGTTTGATTTTATGGTAGTTGTATTCACGAATTTTTAATAATATTTCACGACCTTTGGTGGTTCGAGTATAAATTAGTTCTCCTCCCCCAACATATTCCTTCCATGCTTTAGCAAATACGTATGTCCGCTTTTGATTGATAGCAAGATTTGATGGGACTGGATGATAAGCAACCTTTTCTTGTTTTAAAAGGCGAAATAGCTTGCGAATTGTCCACCAAATCGGTCGATAAAATCCAAGATTAATATCATCAATTGAACGAGAGACTAAGTAACGTTGGTCAATTACTGGAGCTAGTAATTCCTTAAGACTGTCGGCAAACAATTTTGCATCTTCAGGTGTCGCGTAATCTAAATATAAATCATATTGGCCAAGAGGGTCCTGAATAACCCTTACATTGTCCACCGATTGATTTTGATTGATTAACGTACTTTCCCGAAGACCTTTAAGTAAGGCTTTTCCGATATCCAATAAAAACGAATCAATCGGAACTTCGAGAAACCCTTTTTTAACGTATTTAGTGATATTTTTAATACTAACTAAAATTAATCCACCGATTAATATTACACTTAACCCCAAAAATATCGGTTGGTTTTCGAAACTATATTCAAGTAAATCGCTAAAAAGATAAAAATACCAAAATGCAAATATTCCTAAACTAGTTAGAATTGTATTAAAAATTCCCATGAGGCTTTCTTTAAGTGTGAAAACGGTTTTAAATTTTAAATCCGCGCCATCGAGTTTGGTGGCAGAATATTCGAAATTACTATATTTCTCACCGATTGCCCAATCGGTATAGATTTGTTTACGATCAAGTGCCTTTGCCAGCATTCGTTGAGTGACAAGATTAAATAATATTCGTTTAAATCCAACCGTGATATATTGTAAGGCTAAAAACTCGTCAACATGCAAAATTCCTTTTACAATTTTTCCTTTTGAACCAAGTCCCCAAAATTTATCGTGTTTCTTTAAAAATCGAATAAAATCATGATCACCTTTTTCAAAATTGGTATCAATACACACGACATCCCAATTATTCGCTACCTTTTGCGGCCAGGTTGGATCCAAACGAATTGATCGGCCACGGATTTGATTAACCGTGGTACTGGTTGTTGCAGCGCTTAAGTCAATAAGCGTATTTAATTTTAAACTATCCCATCCTTCACCCAACAAACCTTTAGTTCCGACCAAACATTTGGTAATCCCTTTTTCAAATAAATCGGTTACCATCCGTACATAGGTATTGGATTGCCAATCAGATCCGGAACCAATAATTTTTAAAATTCCAGGATATACAGTTGGTTCGATATTTATCGAAAAGAAATAATTATTTACTTTCTGCCAATCTCGCATGGCGGAAATAATCGTATCAGATTTATCCTTATCGATTAACACAACTGTTCCTGTCACAAGAATTGTTTCTAGCTGTGTGGTTTTGGGGTTTTGGACGATGGATTTAAAGATATCAACAGCGCTTCCGGCATCCGAATCTAAAACATCTTCGAAATATTTTGCGGTGGTCGCGTTTTCTTTTTCATAATCAGTAATAACAATTGCTCGTAACACATCTCCAAGTCCAATCATTTCAGTAGATAAGATTTGGGTAACAGCTTCATTTTTCGACTCTGAAAGAGCTAGAATTTTATCAGTTGGAGATCGTTGTTGTCGCAGTCCAGTTTCCGTTAATACAAAGCCAAACGATTTTAATACTCCCTTAATATTTTGTAAAATATCATGATCGGATACTTGAACGCTTAATTTTAAATAATTTAAACTGTAGTCAACTAATAAATATACCCAATCATCAAGCGATAACTCCTGGTCCATTTCTTCAATCAGATTGATATCCTGAGGAATTCTTTCCTTTAAGATCTGTTTACAATATTTTATTCCGGCGATTGCAAGGTTAAGGTGTTGATTAAAAAATTCAGTCCAATCTTCGGTTTTACCATCATTTGTGGTACGTTTAATCACTCGATTAGAAATCCATTGTTTAAAATCATCTCTATTGCCTAGATCCGTAATTAATCTTTGGAATCGATTCTGGATTGAATTAATAAATTCCTTTTCTGAATTAGTTGGTTTACAAAAATAAACTAAATCTTGATATGGAGCTAAATTACCTTCCTTAACAACTGCGGGGGTTGGGATTTCAAAATCGATTGCATCCACAATCGATAAATAATTGGTAAGTTCTTCTTCATTAGCAGATAATGGCGGAGTTGCGGTTAAACCAATTACATACACATCTTCAATCTGTTTGATTAATTCTTTGAGGACTAAAGCCCAATAATCAAGTAAATGGTGGACTTCGTCTAATACGATGATCTTGATGTCGGATTTGACTAGATCATTAATTAGTTGGAGTGCATTTTTGTGCAAAAATTGAGTTCCATCAAAATTGGGATCCCGTAATAGTTGATCTTTAATTTTCTTATAATACTTAGTAATTTCGTGATTGTATTCTTCGATATTATTAGTTCGGATGGTTGTAATGCGATTAGCTGCTTCGGTTTCATCGATTGCAATATTATTTTTAATGAGACTTTCTTTCCATAAATTATTCGCCGAATCTTCAATAAATTGTAAATTATCCGCCGGTGAAGATAGCAATTGGTAGGTAAAGCAATTAATTAGTTTTAATTGGGTCGGGTCAAGACTAACCAGTTCATCAAGATTAATGGTGGAATCTTTGGGTATAAACATTTGGACCTTTTCTTTCCATTGAAGCTGAATCGTTGAGGTTGGTGCAAAAACAACTGCTTTTTCGCTTGATCGTCGAATTAATTCGATACCAACAATTGTCTTGCCTGATCCAGGGGGTGCGACAATATGGTATTTCCTGTCTTTTGGTTTTTGAGCAATTTGATCTAAAATGATTTGTTGATATTTCCGAAACGGATATTGAAAAGCGAGGGAATTAAATAGTTCTTTAACTAACATAGTATTTAGGTTTTTGTATTAATAGTTTAGCAAGGATTACTCCGTAAAGAAATCCACCAATATGCGCCCACCAGGCAATCCCTGAATCAAATGAGGTTACTGTAACTGCAGCGGTACCATTAAATAATTGGGTGATAAACCACATTCCAAGAACAATCTGAGCGGGTAAACTGATAGTAAAAAGTGTTAGTGATGGGATTAATGTATCCACGGTATGGTGAGGAAAAACAATAATATAAAATCCCAATACCGCGGCAATAGCACCACTCGCGCCAATCATGGGAATATTTGAATTTGGAGCAATCATATATTGGGCTAAACCGGCAATAATTCCGCCGCCAAGATAAAAAAGCAGATATTTAATATATCCTAAATATCCTTCAACATTATCGCCAAATATTCGTAAAAACCACATATTTGATAGAAAATGTACCAAACCACCGTGTAAAAAAACCGAAGTAATAAATGGATATAGAGTTGCAATATCAGTAAAATTAATTTTTATTGGGATTAATGCCCATTGATCAAAGAATTGATTCAAATCGTTATGCGCAAATTCGATGATAAGAACAAAAGCATTAATCCCAATAATTATCCATGTAATAAAAGGAGTAATATTTGAAGATTGTCGGTCACGGATCGGTAACATAAAAAAATTATACGCTATTTATGACCATTGAATGTAAGTAAACTTGCTCTACTGCGTATGATGGGGGTGATAATATTTTAAATAAATCTCTAGAGTTGTAACGAATAAAATCATCACAACTGGTCCCAAAATAAATCCGATCCATCCGAAAGCACCAATTCCACCGATAAGACTAATAATTAATAAGGCTGGGTGTAAAGATGTCTCGCGTGAGACTAAAACCGATTGAAGCACATTATAGATTACATTCATGACAATAATTTGGACAAATAAAATAACCAAAGCACTATAAGTATTTCCAGTT
>CAZZFC010000106.1:0-4236 GCA_964653325.1 uncultured Candidatus Saccharibacteria bacterium
GCTATCGGTCTTGGTGGCATCGTTAATATTTCACTAACTTTGATGAAGAACCTAGTATCATGACAAATATTGAGGAAAGGTTGTTCTACTTCCATTTTGTCACGGTAAAAGAAGGAAGAGTTGGTAACTCAATATCAAGAACAATGTCAACATATCTAGCTCCGATTACTACATAAACGTCACCTTTGGATTTATTATCCCCAGTTTTCTTCGTTACCGATAGCCTAGTTGGTTTTTGACCTTTGGTATTACCAAGCTATCTGGTATTTGGAATCTAACATATCGTAGGTGCATGTTAATGAGTTATTTCGAACTTGTCATAACTTCATCTGTTGGGGTTCCTATTACTTTTCCATAAATATACTGGTCAATGCCGAAATAGGAGAGTTTTCGCAGTCCTTCAAGTTCTAAACCCATTTTTGCATAAAATTCTTTTGCAGTTGGTTGGGAAGCGACCTCCATTTTATGACAACCAGATTGAATTGCAAGTTCTTTCCATTTATCAATAATCTGTTTCCCAATTCCTTTACGTTGATATTTTTTTTTCAATCCCAGCCAACGGCAAAAACTTACTCCTCCGTATGGAGCGTCTATTACTGCAAATCCAACAATTTCTTTTATGCTTTCGTTTTCAGTTGCGGCAATAATAATTTTTTGTTTTTGAGACGTCCACCATTCAAAATTGATCTTTGTATAGATCTTATCTAAAAAATAACGGACGACATTTTTTGTATAACCTGGGAATTCATTTTCGAGAATGTGAGCAAAAACCGGAAGAAAAGAGTCTATTTCCTGTTTGGAAAGGAGAGAAATGGCTATATTCATACTGTATAGTATACACCTCCTAGGTGATAAGAAGGAGTTTTTCTATAACACCTCGGAGGTGTTATAATAATTCTTTATGTACAAAGAGCAAAAAAAGAAAATATACGTTGTTGCAGGAGGTACTTTTGACCATTTCCATAAAGGACATGAACTATTTCTCAAAACTGCTTTTGAAACTGGAGATTATTTAGCAATAGGAATAATATCGGATAAAATGATTGCAGAAAAACCTCTTTCTTATTCCATTGAACCGTTTAACATAAGGAAACAATATGTAGAGCAGTATTTTAAGAGTATTAATGGAAACGTGAAAGTACAAATTATGAAATTGGATGAACCATTTGGAATATCAGTTTCTGATTCTCATATTGATAAAATCATTGTTACTAAAGAGACAAAACCAAATGCGATTATTATCAATAAAATCCGCAGAAAAAATCATTTAAAAGCCCTAAAGATAGTGGTTGTACCCTATGTAAAAGCAGATGATAATCGAAAGATTTCCTCATTTCGTATTCGAAAAGGGGAGATATCCAGGCATGGACACTGTTATAAAAAGTTGTTATTTAGCAAACAAAAATTTTATTTGCCAGATGCTCTGAGAGTATCTTTAAGGGAGCCTTTAGGCCGTGTCTTTTCAACAAAAAAAGAGATAGATGTATATATTAAATCACTCCAAGGCAATAAAAAAACATTTAAACGGAATGAAATGATCATAACAGTTGGAGATATTGTGTCCTTAAGTCTTCTTAACAAAAAAATAGCTCCTTCTTTGATGATATATGACTATATTACCCGAAGGGAAGCCTTATCTGAGAAGCAACAATTATATTTATGTAGTAATACTAAAACAACAATTTACAATCAGGCTGGTACAATAAGACGAAGTGCAATAAAATCGATTTACAAAGCAATGAACACAGTATCAAAAACAAAAGAAAAATATGGAATAAAGGTGATTGGAGAAGAGGATTTGTTAGTGTTACCGACAATACTTATGGCTCCTCTAGGCTCTTTAGTTTGCTATGGACAAAAAGATCTTGGATTTATTGCAGTTACCATAACAGAAAAGACAAAAGAAAAGGTAAAAGAGCTTTTACAAATGTTTACTTGATTTTGATATAATTTACTCTTATGACAAAATACCAACCCAGCCAATTTGAAAAAAAATGGATTGAAACATGGGATAAAAACAAAATCTATCAATCATCTGAGAATGATTACAAAGAAAAGATGTATGTACTCGACATGTTTCCATATCCATCCGGCGCTGGTTTACACGTTGGTCATCCTCGAGGGTACACAGCAACTGACATTCTTTCACGTTATTATCGAATGAATAATTATTCGGTTCTTCATCCTATGGGCTGGGATGCGTTCGGATTACCTGCTGAAAATGCAGCTGTCAAGGCTAAAAAGAATCCAATGGATATGGTGCCTTTGAATATAGCCAATTTTAAACGTCAGATGAAAATGCTTGGTTTTTCATATGATTGGAGCCGTGAATTTTCAACAACAGATCCTTCATACTACAAATGGACGCAGTGGCTTTTTATCCAGTTTTTTAAAATGGGGTTGTTATACAAAAAAAACACGCCGATTAATTACTGTCCAAAATGCAAAACTGGTTTGGCTGAAGAGGAAGTTTTAGCCAATGGGACTCATGAGAGATGTGGTAATAAAATCGAAAAAAAAGATCTTCCTCAATGGCTGTTTCGAATTACTGCATACGCCGATCGATTATTAAAAGATCTGGATGGTTTGAAATGGCCAAAAGGAATCTTGGAGATGCAGAGAAATTGGATTGGGAGGAAAGAGGGGATTGATATTACATATCAAATCGTGGACAATCCGTCGTCATCTGATTTTTTTCGCTCCAGTGGGTTTCCCCCCGATAAATCGGGTTTCCCAAGCCTGTCTTGCCGGCAGGCAGGTCGGAAAAAAACAGATGACCCCTCCATAAACGTTAGTAAATCAACTTTAGGTGAAATAACCTGTTTTACAACCCGTCCAGATACGAATTTTGGAGCGACTTTTATTGTAATTGCACTGGAACATCCATTCGTCGCTTCGCTCCTAAATTCAAAGATCAAATGTCAAATGTCAAAATTGAAGAAAATAAGTGATTATGTTGAGAAAACTAAAACAAAGTCACAAATGGAAAGAGAATCAGAAGGGAGAAAAAAAACTGGTGTGTTTACTGGATTTTATGCAGTTAATAATTTAAACGGACGTTTACTTCCTATTTGGATATCTGATTTTGTTCTTTCTGGATTTGGAACTGGCGCTGTTGTTGGTGTACCTGGACATGATTTACGTGATTTTGAGTTTGCAAAAGAATATGATATTCCAATTATTCGAGTTGTAGTTGGAGCTGACAAAGACAGTTCAGATATAAAACAAAAAGAACAAGTACAAGAAGAAGAGGGGACAATGATTAATTCAGATTTTTTAAACGGAATGGATATTCATGTGGCAATAATTAAAATAATGGATTATTTAGAAGAAAAAGGATGGGGAAAACGAAAGGTTACTTATCATCTTCGCGATTGGATTTTTTCCCGCCAGCGGTATTGGGGGGAACCTATCCCAATGGTTTTTTGCGAGAAATGCGCAAAAAACCAAAGTCAAATATCAAAAGTCAAAAGTCAAATATACAACTTAAAAATTAAAGTTAGTGATGAAGTTATTCAATCAAATGCTGGGTGGTTTCCGATTCCTGAGGATCAGTTACCCTTAGAACTACCATATGTAAAAAGCTATGAGCCGGGTGAGTCGGGTGAATCACCTTTAGCTGGAATTGATACGTTCGTAAAAACAACATGTCCAAATTGCGGTGGTCCAGCAAAACGAGAGACAGATACTATGCCAAATTGGGCAGGAAGTTGTTGGTACTTTCTGCATTTTGCGCTGCAAAATGCAAATCCTAAATCCAAAACCCTAAAACCTAAACAAACTTCAATAAATAATCTACAACATTCTAAACAGAATAATTTGGAATTTAATAATTCTGATTTGATTAGGATTTGGGATTTAAAGTTTGGAGTTTCTATTAAAAAGTGGCTTCCGGTTGACTGGTATTTTGGAGGAGCTGAGCATGCAGTTTTGCATTTGTTATATTCACGATTTTGGGTGAAAGCGCTTCAAGATTTGGGGCTCCTTGACTTTCCAGAACCATTTTTGAGACTACAAAATGTTGGTATGGTTTTGGCAGAAGATCACCACAAAATGAGTAAGTCACTTGGTAATGTAATTAATCCGGACGATGTAGTTTCCGAATATGGAGCCGATTCACTTCGTATGTATGAAATGTTTATGGCACCGTTTTCACAGGAGATTGCTTGGTCTACTAAAACACTGCAGGGAGTATATCGGTTTTTATCACGGGTGTGGAAAATGTATCAAGAATAT